>JAQWMF010000020.1 GCA_029246925.1 Porticoccaceae bacterium | reverse complement strand
ATACCCCCAGTATTTGTGATTAATTTGGATAAAAGCACAAAGCGCATGGCAAGGATTTCAGAGCGGCTTAATCATCTGGATATACCTTTTGAGCGAATTTCTGGAGTCTATGGTGCTGATTTATCAAAACAAGAGATTGCTAACATTACTGTCCAAAACTAAACCAAAAGAACTACCGTCGCCCATTAGGGCTTGGACAAATAGGCTGTTATATCAGCCATATTAAGGCATGGCAAACCATCGTAGATCGAAAAATTTCTTGCGCTTTGATTCTTGAGGATGATATTGAAATTGACGACGATCTTGGCCCACTGGTTGAAAACTTAAGTAAATCCTCAGATAGTTTTGACATTGTTAAATTTTCTCATAAATATAATAACCCCAAGATAGTTGATAGTGTGCCTTGTGGTAGCGGATATAAATTATGTAGATTTAAAAAATCCCCATAGGTAATACTGCGCAGATGATTTCTTTGGCGGGCGCAAAAAAAACTTCTTAAGACGTATAAAAAATTTGGTCGGCCTGTAGATGAAGATATCAAATATTGGTGGGAGGCCGATACCAACGTACTAGGTTTTCTACCATCAGTTGTTCGTCCTTCAGTTGGCATTAAAAGTGATATAGACGAGCAAAGTCATAGAAAAGGAACTACAACATTTTTTGGTTTTGCTGGAAATATAATTCGCCAAGCAAAGTATTTATATTATTTAAATTCTATGCGTAAAAATTTGCCATTGCCTAAAGTGCTAAATTTGTAAAACTAAAATTCTAGCTATACGGCTAGTTGGAGCGATTGATTAGAGTTTCTTTAAGCAGCCAATTATTTAGCTCAAATACATCTTCTGGCGACAGCTGCCCAGCCACTTGTTTGAGTCGCATCATCGAAAGAATATAGTCATATCTTGCATTAGAAAAATTACGCTTGGCTTGAAATAGCGTTCTCTGTGCTATTAATACATCCACGATATTGCGAGTTCCAACCTCGTAGCCTGCTTGAGTTGCCTTTAATGCGCTTTCAGCCGATGTAATGGCCTGTTTTCGAGCCTTAATTCTTGCCGCATTGGTGATAGCTAGCTGATGGTTTGAACGAGCGGATTGCATGGTGTTGCGTTTTGTCGCGATATAATTCTGTTCTGCGGCCTGTGCTTGATAAGACGATTGACGTGCTTGAGAGCTAGTGAGCCCGCCAGAAAATATAGGCATTGTAAGTTTTAAATTAACCGCGGTTTGCTCATCGCGTTCAGTTGTGGCTGAGGGATCAATGCTGCGCTTGCTGTAGTCGGCAGAAACTGAAATTTTTGGTAAGTGCTGCGCCTTGGCTGCTTTGGCAGTTTGATGAGCCGCTTGCTGAGTCAGTTGGCTTGCTTTAAGTTCGAAATTATTCGTTAAGGCGAATTCTACCCAAGACTCCGCCGACATTGGATTAGGTACTTCAGCTGTAAAGCTATCTTTTAGGCCAGCCAGCTGATTGTGGCTAGTGCCGCTGAGAACCTGTAGTTGCTCAAAGGCTATATCAAGAGCACCATTGGCCTCGAGACTATTGACCGAGGCGTCATCAAAAATGGCTTGAATCTCGTGTACATCGGTAATCGGTAACAGGCCCACCTCAAATCGCTCTGTAACCTGTTCTAGCTGTCGTTGAATGGCCAATTCTTCGGCCTTGCGGGTTTGCTTATTATCATGGGCGCGAAGTACATTAAGGTAGGACTCACTGACTCTAATAATGAGCGACTGTTGCTGGGCGGCGAAATTTGCTTCAGCCACCTGATCCATTTTTTTGGCGCTTTGGAACTGGAACCAAGCTGGAATATTAAACAATGACTGGCTAAGGCTTGCTGTATAGGTGGTTTGATCAGATCCAGTATCTGTTGGCTCTTTTTTAGTAGAGGATGCAGTTAATTGTGGTAATAAAACAGCCCTGCCTTGCTTTAAGGTTTCCTTGTTAGCCCTGTAGGTGGCCTTAGCTGCACCAGCGATAGGATCATTTTTTACGGCGGACTGGTAAATTTCGGCAAGTGTCTCTGCTCTCGCTGATGTGCTTGCAAGCGCTATCAAAGCGATTAATGTAAACATTTTATTGATTGATAGCATATTTTCTCCATGCATTATTTGTGGCCTTATCCTGAGGCAAGATGTTGCCTGTTATGCCCTATCATAATATTTAACCTAGTGGATAAACAATCACCAAGCCCGCAAGATGTTAAGAAGAGTAAAAAAAACACAGGTAAATGACGTTAATCAGGCATATTATGATCAATAATGAACCCTTAGGTCGCAAATAGTAATTTATGGAGGCCTATATTTATCCGATCGGTGTTGATGGAATAATGCCTCAGAATCAGGTATATTTTTTAATCACATTAACTACCTTAATCTACCTATGCAAAGACAAAATTTTAGTCTGGCTTGCTTACACAGAGAATGCGAGCTGAACTACAGTCGACTGGCGCGCCTGACAGAGGAAGATCTCTGTCTGGGGGGTAGTTTTAAAATTAAAAATGCGCAAAAATCGATCCTAGGCTTTAAGGTAATTGAGTTAGCCAAATTTACTTCCACTCTATTTATTAGAGTGGAATCTACCCGTCCAAAATGGTTGCCAAGTATTGAGCTTAAAGCAAGAATTTACCGAGATGCCAAGATGGCAGAGGTCATTGAATGGTGTTCAGATAGCACCATTCCTTGGGCACTTGTAGAGCGCAAGGGGCCTCAGTCAAGAGATGAGAAGTGGCAGTGGAATATCTTTTTAGGCGAGCTACTTTATCAGGCTTTACGCCACAGACGTATTACCCAAGTGCAAAGTAGTTAAGTCAGTGACGGTCTTAAAGCTAACCCAGATTACTGATTTGCATATTGGGCCTATACCAGATTTCACCTGTAGACATCTAAAAACCTATAAAAGTCTTCAGTCTGTTCTCACGGCCATCAAGCGCGATGGGCGAGGAGACGATAGGCTGTTGATTACCGGTGATATTGCTAGCGATGGTCAGCCTGAGGCATACCAGCAAGTAGATCAGCTATTATCCGCTGAAGCAAAGCAGGCGCTGTGGCTAGCGGGCAATCATGACAGTATGGATAGGATGCGGAAACATCTAAAAAATTTCCCATTTACGCCAGTTTTTGAAGTTAATAACTGGGCAATAATCATGCTGGATAGCTCAATGCCCGGTCAACCTGGGGGGCTAATTTCAAAAACTGAGATGCAGCAACTAGAGCAGCATCTAGCCAATCTATCGGATAAAAATATTTTAGTGGCTATGCACCACAGTCCAATTGCAGTTAATAGTCATTGGGTTGATGAGCATCGCATAGCCAATCATCAGCAGCTTTATACGCTGTTAGCTTCACATGGCAAGGTTAGGGCGGTTGTAAATGGTCATATACATCAACAGCATGAGGCAAATTGGGGTGGAATTGCGGTCTATTCAGCCCCTTCTACCTGCTTTCAATTTGAGCCAAGGTCCGTTAAATTTTCTCTCGGCCATCAGTCGCCTGCTTACCGGTGGATCGACTTACATCCCAATGGGCATATAGAAACGGGGGTACGATTTTTGGCATCGAATACTGCCAATGCCTAGGCTTAAATCAGCCGCTGACAATATCGCTTATATGACTATAATAAGCCTTGGATTTTAGGTCAGCTAAAACTATGTCGATACTACTTTACTTGCATGGGTTCAACAGCTCCCCGCAGTCGAAAAAAGCGATTGAAACTGAGCAGTGGATGCGACTCAACGCACCACATATAAGTTACTGCTGTCCACAGTTATCGCCCTATGCTTCGGAGGTTATGGGTATGCTTAGGCCAATAATAGAAGCCCATTTGCCCCAGCCTGTTTATTTAATAGGTAGCTCAATGGGTGGGTTTTTTGCCACCTGCCTTGCCGAGCAATATAACCTGCGTGCTGTGCTGATAAATCCTGCGGTGAATCCCGGTTCTGGGTTACACTCTTGGCTGGGAGAAAATAGTAATTTTATTACCGGCGAAAAGTGGATTTTCAAACCCGAACATATTGAAGAATATAGTGATTTGGACCCACAGGACATTAAGCGCCAACAAAATTACAAATTACGCTTGCAAACAGGTGATGAGGTGTTGGATTATCGTCATGCACAAAGGCGATATAGAGGATGTAGTATTGAGACTGAGGTTGGGGGCGATCATAGTTTTGTTGATTACCAGCGACATATATCAGCCAATTTAGAGTTTTTAACCCATGTGTAAACATGCCAGCAATAGAATATGTAAACATGCCAATAAATAGAAGTAGTCAAAAATAATGAGTAACTACAACGCAGAAGATATTGAAGTCCTTACAGGGTTAGACCCCGTCAAAAAGCGTCCCGGTATGTATACAGATACCAGTCGCCCCAATCATTTGGCGCAGGAGGTTATCGATAACAGTGTGGATGAGGCCTTGGCCGGTCATGCTCGGCGTGTCGATGTTACCTTGCATAAAGATGGATCCCTTTCAGTTTGTGACGATGGTCGTGGCATGCCAGTAGATATTCATCCGGAGCAGGGTCTTCCGGGCGTAGAGGTCATTCTTTCCACCCTGCACGCTGGCGGTAAATTCTCCAACAATAATTATCAGTTTTCTGGTGGGTTACACGGTGTGGGTGTGTCGGTGGTCAATGCCCTTTCAAACCGTTTGGATGTTACGGTTAAAAGAGGCGGTAAGGTACATCAAATACAGTTTGCCAATGGCGATAAAACCTCAGACTTGGCGGTAGTCGATAGCTGTGGCCAGCGCAATACAGGCACTATTTTGCGTTTTTGGCCCAACCCTGAATATTTTGATTCCGCTAAATTCAGTGTTTCAAGATTGCGTCATGTGCTCAGAGCCAAAGCGGTACTCTGTAGCGGCCTAACCATGAGTTTTTATGATGAAAACACCAGCGAAAGCTTGGAATGGTTCTACGAAGATGGACTAAAAGATTATATTGCGGATGCATTGCATGGCTGGGAAGTATTGCCGGTAGAGCCGTTTATCGGTGCCTTTGCAGCAGAAAATGAAGCTGTGGATTGGGCGGTGCAATGGCTGCCCGAGGGTGGTGAGCTGGTTCAAGAAAGCTACGTTAACCTCATTCCAACGCCTCAGGGCGGGACCCATGTCAACGGTCTGCGTACGGGTCTATTAGAGGCCATGCGTGAATTTTGTGAATTCCGCAATCTGTTACCTAGAGGGGTAAAGCTTACCCCGGATGATATTTGGGATCGTTGTAGTTTTGTGCTCTCATCAAAAATGGCCGATCCACAATTCTCTGGTCAAACCAAAGATCGCTTATCCTCAAGAGAAGTCGCGGCATTTATTGCCGGTGTAGTGAAAGATGCCTTTAGTCTGTGGCTTAACCAGCATACCGAAGAATCTGAAAAGCTTGCGGAACTCTGTATTTTGCACGCTCAAAGACGTATGCGTGCCAGTAAAAAAGTGGTGCGTAAAAAGGTCACTCAGGGGCCGGCACTACCGGGTAAATTGGCAGACTGTTCCAGCGACGAGCCAGAACGCTGTGAAATATTTTTAGTAGAAGGTGATTCGGCGGGCGGTTCTGCAAAGCAGGCGCGAAATCGAGAAAATCAGGCGATTATGCCGTTGCGCGGCAAGATTCTAAATACTTGGGAAGTGGATTCTCAGGAAATTCTTGGCTCTCAAGAGGTGCATGATATATCAGTAGCTCTTGGCGTAGACCCTGGTTTAGAGCTGGTTGAGGATTTGCGCTATCACAAGGTGTGTATTCTTGCTGATGCGGATTCCGATGGACTGCATATTGCCACGCTACTCTGTGCACTATTTGTTCGCCACTTCCGCCCATTGGTAGCCAGTGGTCATGTGTATGTGGCTATGCCGCCGCTATTTAGAATCGATGTAGGTAAAGATGTTTACTATGCCCTAGATGATGCAGAAAGGCAGGGGATTCTCGACCGAATCGAAGCTGAGGGCAAGCGCGGCAAGGTGAATGTTCAGCGTTTTAAGGGGTTGGGTGAAATGAACCCGCTACAACTGCGTGAGACCACCATGGATCCAGATACAAGGCGTTTGGTTCAGCTGACATTAGAGCCGGGCGATGATACCAACTCGGTACTTGATATGCTGTTGGCAAAGAAGCGCTCGCCAGACAGGCGCCAATGGTTAGAAACCAAGGGTAATTTAGCCGATACCGGCAGTGTATAAACAAAATATTTCACAAGATGATGAAGGAAAGGAAGGGTAATGAACCATACAGTCACCTTTAATGATCAGGGTCTTGAAAGTCGATCACTGAGTAGCTACACCGAGCAGGCATACCTCGATTACTCAATGTATGTGATTCTCGATCGCGCCCTGCCCCATATTGGCGACGGTCTTAAGCCAGTGCAGCGCCGTATTGTTTACGCGATGAGCGAACTGGGTCTCAAGGCAACGGCCAAATATAAAAAATCAGCCAGAACCGTGGGTGATGTCATTGGTAAATTCCACCCCCATGGCGATAGTGCCGCCTATGAAGCCATGGTGTTAATGGCGCAACCCTTTTCTTACCGCTATCCACTGGTTGATGGTCAGGGTAACTGGGGATCTCAAGATGATCCAAAATCCTTCGCCGCCATGCGTTATACCGAATCTAAGTTATCAAAATATGCCGAATTATTGCTTTCTGAATTAGGTCAGGGCACCAGTAACTGGCGGCCCAATTTCGATGCATCATTAGAAGAGCCAGAGATATTGCCGGCGCGGGTGCCGAGCATTTTACTCAATGGCACCACAGGTATTGCCGTGGGTATGGCAACTGATATCCCGCCGCATAATCTCAATGAGGTAGTCAGTGCTACCTTGCATTTACTGGATAATCCAAAGGCGGATATCCCCGAGCTAATGAACTTTATCAAGGCGCCGGATTTTCCCACTGATGCAGAAATAATAACCCCTAAAGCAGATATTCAGGCGGCCTATGAAACCGGTCGTGGCTCAGTGAAAATGCGCGCTGTATGGGATAAAGAAGACGGCGATATTATTGTCACTGCCCTGCCATTTCAATCGTCAGGTTCCAAGATTTTAGAGCAAATTGCCACTCAGATGCGCAATAAAAAATTGCCTATGGTGGCTGATCTTCGCGATGAATCAGACCATGAAAACCCAACACGCTTGGTGATTACACCAAAATCCAATCGCGTGGATATAGATACATTGATGGATCATCTATTTGCCTCCACCGATCTAGAGCGTAGCTACCGTATTAATTTGAATATTATCGGTGTCGATGGCAAGCCAGCGGTAATGAATCTTAGACGCATTTTGAAAGAATGGTTAAGTTTTAGAATTGATGTCACCCGTCGCCGACTGGATTATCGATTACAAAAAGTAGAGAAACGCCTGCACCTATTAGATGGTTTATTAATCGCCTTTTTGAATATTGACGACGTCATTCATATTATTCGTACTGAAGATCATCCCAAGCCAGCACTCATGCAAAAATACGGGCTTTCCGATCTGCAAGCCGACTATATTCTGGACACTAAATTACGCCAGTTGGCGCGCTTAGAAGAAGTTAGAATTCGCGCCGAGCAAGAAGCGTTAGCTAAAGAGAAAGCCGAGTTAGAATTGCTGTTAAGTTCTGATGCTCGACTCAAAACACTGGTTAAAAAAGAACTTAAAGCCAGTGCTGAAGAATATGGTGACGAGCGTCGTTCAGCACTTAAAGAGCGCACAGAAGCCCAAGCCTTTAGTGAAAAAGACTTGCTGACCGCTGAGCCTGTGACCGTCGTGCTTTCCGATAAAGGTTGGCTTAGAGCGGCTAAGGGCCACGATATTGATCCAACAAGCTTAAATTATAAAGCCGGGGATAAATTCCTATCCTCAGCCTTGGGTCGCAGTAACCAGAATGTATTCCTTCAAGATACAACGGGGAGATTCTATGCCCTATCTGCCCATACATTGCCCTCTGCGCGAGGTCAGGGTGAGCCGGCTACTGGCAGGCTAAACCCCCCTGCTGGGTCGCTATTTACCCATTTGGTCATGGGTGATGATTCGCAAAAGATTCTTTTAGGTACCGATGCTGGTTATGGTTTTGTCGCAAAAATTGGCGACTTATTTACCAAAAACAAAGCGGGTAAAGCCGTGGTGTCTATTCCAAAGGGCGGTAAAATACTGAGCCCTAAATTAGTCTCCGATGAAAATCTGCTCATTGCCGCAGTCAGTAATGAGGGCAGACTGCTTGCCTTCCCGCTGAGTGATTTGCCTGAGTTATCCAGAGGTAAAGGCAATAAAATTATTAATATTCCAAGCTCCAGATTACAGGCGCGGGAAGAATTTGTGGTCGACTTTGCGGTGATACCAGAAGGTGGCTCGCTAGTGGTTCACTCCGGCAAGCGCTACTTGGTTATGAAGTCAAAAGACTTGGAGCACTATCGCGGTGAACGCGGACGCCGAGGGCATAAACTGCCTCGAGGCTTCCAAAAGGTCGATAGGTTAGAAGCAGAGTAATCGAATTTTCGACTAAGATTGCTTTAAGCTAAGAACTGCCTGAGTGATCTGATTATCATTGCTGCCAGCTTCTGGGCTAGACGACTCGACAATAATATCTGGCTCAATTCCCTGCCCATGAATAAATCGTCCGCTAGGGGTTAGATAGTGGGCAGTGGTTAGCTTAATTGCCCGTCCATCACCTAGTGGCATAACCGATTGTACCGAGCCTTTACCATAGCTCTGTGTACCTATAATAGTTGCTCGCTCTTGATCCTGAAGGGCGCCGGCAACAATTTCGGATGCTGATGCACTGCCGCCATTAATAAGAACCGCAATCGGTGCACCATTGGTGAGATCACCATAGGTGGCATAGTACTGCTTGTTGGCATCAGGTAAGCGCCCCTCG
Source organism: Porticoccaceae bacterium (assembly GCA_029246925.1). Classification (GTDB taxonomy): domain Bacteria; phylum Pseudomonadota; class Gammaproteobacteria; order Pseudomonadales; family Porticoccaceae; genus HTCC2207. The sequence continues at coordinate 2,718 of JAQWMF010000020.1, read as the reverse complement.
GTATACAGTAATAGCCCCTGATCAATCAGAGTATCTGCGACTTCAACCGATATGGGCATTAGTCCGCCGGGGTTGTTTCTAAGGTCCAATACCAAGCCTTGAAGCGGGCTGTCGGCTTGAAGTTGACGGATTGCAGATTTAAATTCTTCGCTAGTTTCCGCTTGAAATACCGCTATGCGTATATAGCCAATACCCTTTTCAAGCATCTGGCTGCGCACTGAGCTTTTTGGGGCTAATTCGCGCTCCAAGGTGAATTCAATTCTTTCAGACTGGCCGGGTCTTGCGATACCTAAGATAATCTCCGAACCCTGTTTGCCGCGCAATTCGGCAGTTACCTGCTTAAGATCCATGCCTTCAATAGTTTGGTAGTTAATATCTATGATTTGATCGCCCGACAGGATGCCTGCGAGCCTCGCTGGGCTATCGTCAAGAGTTGTCACTACCTGCACTATCTCTTTGTTAATGCTGATATCAATGCCCAAACCTCCAGCATTGCCCGAGGTCTTTCCCTGAAGCTGTTTATATTCATCTTTATCGAGATAGGATGAATACGGGTCCAGATTATCCAGAAGGTCTTCTATAGAATTTTCTTGCAGTTGATTGTCAGAGGGGACATCGACATAGCTTCCCCGTACTTTTTCTAGAACCTGAGAAAATAACTGCAATTCTTTGGTAGCCTTTTGGCTGTCGGCTTCACTGCCAAAGCTAAGTGTGCTGGCCAGAATCAAACTGGCGGCGAGGACAATCTTATACATACTGCATAACCTAATCATATTTATATATACGGGCATTAAAAGGGGCTTAGCGTTTAACTAGCCATATTTTTGGGTTAATCGGCGTTCCCTTCTCTCGTATCTCAAAGTATAGAGCAGGATTGGTTAAGCCGCCGGTATTTCCTGCGCGAGAAATGACTTCGCCACTTTGAATCCAATCGCCTGTTTCTCTCAGTAGTGTTTGGTTGTGGGCATATAGAGACATATAATCATCGCCATGATCAATAATCACTAGCAAGCCGAACCCTCTCAGATAGTTAGAGAATACTACACGACCATGGTGGATAGCTTTAATTTCAGCGCCACTTCGAGCGTTAATGAGCCAGCCCTCCCAACGCAGATCGCCGCCGCGCAGACTGCCAAAGCTATGGGTCAATTTGCCTTTTACCGGCCAGCTTAGCTTGCCTTTGCTAGATATAAACGATGGGTAATTTTTTGCTGGAGCAATACGTTCGGCGGCTTTTTTTACTGTGTTGATTACGGTTTCAAGCTGTTTTCGTTGTTTCTGATAGCCAGTTAGTTGTTTATTGCCCGATAGCAGTGATTTGTTGAGCTTGTCGAGTATGGTTTTACGGCTTTTTACATTGTTAGCGAGCTTTTTGCGATCTGTCTCTAATGTGTTTTTTGAATCATTTAAAGCAATTTTTGTAGTTTGTATCTCCGCAACAGTTATATCTAATTGATTAATATCGGTAGTAAATTGTTCAATTTTTTTGCTGCGGGCTTCTAGCAGATAATCATAATATTTAAGGATACGAGCAAGTTGTAGAGGATCTTGCTGATTTAGCAGTAACTTAATCGGCTCCTCGCTACCAGTTTTGTGAACTGACCTAATATACTCTGCAATAGCGGAGCGCTGGTCACCAATCCGCTTTTCTAGCGCACTTTTTTTGTTTTTAAGGCGTTTGAGGTTTTTGCTCGCTACGGTGATTTGAGTGTGTAAGCTACGAATACTTCGATTTAGTTTGGCTGCATCAATTTCAACGGCTTCTATTTGAGTTTGAAGCTGCCCCTTTTCTTGGCGCTGGCTTTGAAGCTTTTTCTCAAGGGTTGAAATGCTGCGTTTGAGTTCTTTTAGTTCATCCTGCTGGTGGTTATCAGCCATTACATAAAAGCTTAGGCTAAGGCAGAAAAGGCCTAAAAAGGGCAACGCCAAAAAAGACCTTGCCTTTAGTCTAGTCATTAGCGAATCAGCGAACGGCCCGACATTTCGGCGGGTTTATCTATTCCCATCATATCCAGAATAGTTGGCGCTATATCAGCTAGAGAGCCGCCAGAATCTAAGGTTAATTGGCGTGAGCCAGCATATACTAAGGGTACTGGAAGCGTGGTGTGTTGAGTATGGGGCTGGTTGCTAGCCTCATCGAACATCTCTTCCACATTGCCATGGTCGGCAGTAATTAATACTTCTCCGTCCTGTTTTTCGACAGCCTCTATTACTTGTTTTAGGCAGCTATCCACAGTCTCTACCGCCTTTACGGAGGCGTCAAAGTTACCCGTGTGACCGACTTGGTCGCAGTTGGCATAGTTGCAAATAATGGTATCAAAGCGCCCAGAATGAATGGCTTCCACTAACTTTTCAGTCACTTCAAAAGCACTCATTTCCGGTTTTTGGTCATAGGTTTCTACATTGGGTGATGGGATTAGAATTCGCTCTTCTCCATCGTATAAAGCCTCGCGGCCGCCGCTAAAGAAAAAAGTCACATGGGCGTATTTTTCAGTTTCGGCAATACGCAACTGCTGCTTACCTTGATTGGCAAGATACTCACCCAGTGAATTCACTAAATTTTCTGGCGGGTAGGCACAGGGTAAGTCGAGTGTTGCCTCATATTCAGTCGCCATAACAAAGCTTGAAAGGCTAGGGACTTTTTGGCGATCAAAGCCATCAAATTGTTCATCTACCAAGGCGTGAGTGATTTCGCGCGCGCGGTCGGGGCGAAAGTTC
>JAQWMF010000019.1 GCA_029246925.1 Porticoccaceae bacterium | reverse complement strand
TTTTCAGTTAACAATGCAACCTGAACTTCTGGGGATCCTGTATCATTTTCCCCTTGCCCATATTCTGCTACGATTTTTGCTTTCTCTTCTGCACTTAGTGCCATGGTCATTACTCCAATATGCAATGATTGAATTCAGGATGCCCGTGCATAATTACAGACAACCTACCTGTATCGACTATTTTAGTCGATTTTGAGCGTCCTCTCAGACAGTCTCAAATTCTTTACGAGAATACCTATTTTTAAGATTAGGCGTCCTCAACAATTAAACGTTTAGGGGCAATTTTGCCATCTTCTGTAACAGTTCCTATACCCAGGAACGTACCACCTTCACGAAAGACGCGCACTATATCGCCTTCTTGCCCTTGGTGAAAGGCTTTATTTGAGCTAATTTCCTGTCCCAATTGAAAAAATCCAGCCATTATTTGATCAAACTCCACTGCAGGATAGTTGCTAACCGGTGTATCTACCGGCTTTAATAGCTGGTCTAACTGCTCTACAGAACCCTGTTCTCTTAGCTTTTCTAGCTCTTCAAGGGATATTGCTTGTTGTTCATCAAAAGGACCCGCTCTAAAACGATGCAATGCACTAACATGAGCGCCACAACCTAGGGATGCACCTAAATCTTCTGCCAATGTTCTAATGTAGGTGCCTTTACTGCAGTGAACTTCAACATCGACTTTGGCATTAGTTCCGGGTCTAAAATCAGTAATCTGATAATCAAAGATTGTAATCTGGCGTGCAGGACGATCTATTTCTATTCCCTGCCTAGCTAACTTATACAACGGCTGACCATTGTGCTTAAGGGCAGAATACATTGAGGGCACTTGATCTATCTCTCCCTGAAAATCCTGTATTTTATCTTGTACCTGTTGCAAGGTGATATTAGACGCATCCTGTTGCGAAATTACTTCACCCTCACTATCACCAGTTGTAGTGCTTATACCTAGGGTATAGGTACTGCGATAGTATTTATCCGAATCAAGGAGATATTGACTAAATTTGGTAGCTTCACCAAAACATAGCGGAAGGACACCAGAAGCAAGAGGATCAAGTGCGCCAGTATGACCGGCTCTATTGGCATCAAATAACCATCTGACTTTTTGTAATACTTTGTTAGATGTCAATCCAATAGGTTTATTGAGAAGCAGGACTCCATTAACTGATCGACCAGATTTGCGACGACGACCCAAATTTAGGATTCCTCTTGATTACTATTATCCGAGGAGATAGCTAAATCAATCAAGGCATCTAGATGCTGGCTGCGCTGTCCAGTCTCATCATAGAAGAAGTTAAGTTTTGGCGTGGCGCGTAATGCGATACTTGAGGATAGAAGTTTTCTAAGGTAACCAGAGGCTCCATTAAGGGCATCAAGACCTTGTTTAATTTGCTCAGAAGTTCGCTCACCCACAAAGGCAACATAGACTTTTGCAATCGCCAGATCACGGGTAACCGTTACTTCGGTAACACTAGTCATCCCCACGCGCGGATCCCGAACATGCTGACGTATCAACGATGCTAACTCTCTTTGAACCGCATCTGAAACACGTTCCGACCGTGAAAATTCTTTTGGCATATGTTTAGCACTCTTTATAGAGAGCGCTGCACCTGAGTAATATCATAAACTTCGATTTGATCGCCCGGTTTAACATCGTTGTAATCTTTCACACCGATACCACACTCCATACCGTTGCGAACCTCTTGCGCATCGTCTTTAAAGCGTCTAAGTGACTCTAATTCGCCTTGATAGATGACTATATTATCGCGCAGCACGCGGATTGGCTTATTGCGATAAACAACGCCTTCAGTCACCATACAGCCAGCAATAGCACCAAACTTAGGTGACCTAAATACATCTCGTACTTCGGCAATACCAACAATTTCTTCTTTAGTTTCCGGCGCCAACATCCCAGATAATGCTTGCTTCACTTCATCAAGAAGGTTGTAGATCACACTGTAGTATCTGACTTCAATTTGCTCTTTTTCTGCTAACTGGCGGGCAACACTTGAGGCTCGAACATTAAATCCAAGAACAATCGCACCGGTAGTTAAGGCTAAGTTGATATCTGATTCAGTAATTCCACCAACACCAGAAGCAACTATCTCAACCGCAACTTCTTCCGTAGCAAAATCATTCAATGCTGTTGTTAGTGCTTCTAGTGAACCGCGCACATCAGTTTTAACCACCAATGGAAGCTTGTTGACTACTCCCGATTCCATATCGGTAAACATATTCTCAAGCTTAGCCGCTTGTTGACGCGAGAATTTCTCTTTGCGCGCTTGATCTTGACGCTGTTGAGCAATTTCTTTCGCTTTTCTCTCATCGGCCACAACGAAGAATTCATCACCTGCTTGAGGTGGCTCGTCTAGACCAAGAATTTCAACGGGAATTGATGGTCCAGCTTCTGCTGTAGGCTGTCGTGCATCGTCATTTAATGCACGAATTTTACCTACGCTTTCACCGGCTAATATAAAGTCACCTTTGCGCAGAGTACCTTGCTGAACAAGGGCTGTAGCAACCACACCACGACCTTTATCAATTCGTGATTCAACCACAACACCGCGAGCAGGAACATCAACTGGTGCTGTAAGCTCTAATAGCTCTGATTGCAGAAGAACAGCTTCAAGTAGCTCTTCAATACCTTCCCCTGTATGGGCCGATACTTTAATAAATTGCGTATCACCACCCCAGTCTTCCGGGATAACGTCTTTTCCTGCAAGCTCTGTAGTTACACGCTCAGGGTCTGCACCCTCTTTGTCCATCTTATTAATGGCAACAACAAGCGGAACACCTGCAGCACGGGCGTGCTGAACAGCTTCTTCAGTCTGTGGCATAACACCATCATCAGCGGCAACCACTAGAATAACCACATCTGTACTTTGCGCTCCTCGGGCTCGCATCGCAGTAAACGCTGCGTGACCGGGAGTATCAAGGAAAGTAATCATACCTTTGGGCGTATCAACATGATAGGCACCGATATGCTGAGTAATCCCACCGGCTTCGCCTGAGGCAACTCTTGACTCTCTGATATAATCTAGAAGAGATGTTTTACCGTGATCAACGTGACCCATCACCGTTACTACTGGCGCTCTAGGTTGTTGATCACTGTCTGTGTTGATATCTTCAAATTGCTGGGTAAGTTGATCTTCAAGAGTTTCACTTACTGCAGCAACTGGCGTATGTCCTAACTCTTCAACCACTAAGAAAGCAGTTTCTTGATCAATCATCTGATTAATCGTAGCCATAACGCCCATTTTCATAAGTTCTTTTACAACAGCCCCAGACTTTAAGGCCATTACTTGCGCCAAATCACCGACGCTAATTTCATCAGGAATCGCTACATCTAGTACTTTTTTATCCACTGGCTTTTTAAACACATGCTTGTTGTCGACTTTAAGAGCAGTAGGTAAACCTGATTTAAGACGCGGTCTGAAAGATTTATTGCCAATTGCCTCATCAAGCTCAACACGTGGCTTTTTCTTAGCGCTTTTAGCCGATGGTTTTTTTGCCGCTTTTCTGGCAATTTTATCATCATCATCAATCGGCTTAGCATGTCTTCGCCCTTTATCAGGAGCAGGTTCTGCTGGAGCAGGGACTGAGGTTGGTTTCGGATTAGCCGGAGCAGCTGCCTTTTTAGCCGCTTTCTGTTTATCTGACGCGTCAACTTCAGCTTCAGACGTTTTTGGCTGCTCTTCTTTAGCTTTTTCCTCTAATTTGAGGTTTTCCGCTTCTTCAATAGCTTTTTTGGCTTCAATTTCTGCAGTTCTTCGCTTTTCAATCGCTGATTGACGCTTTTCTTCAATATCATCAATCCCAGTGCCAAACTCTACCTCTGGGGCTGCTTGCTCGCGACGAGCAACTTCTTCAGCCTCAGCTTTTGCTTGAGTCTCGAGCTCTTCGTCAGTGCGCTTGACGTAAGTTCGTTTTTTACGAACTTCGATATTGACAGTTTTTCTGCTGCCCGACTTTAATGTGCTCATTGTTTTGCGTCGCAAAACAATTTTTTTAGGCTCACCGGAATTTTCTCCGTGTAAGCTTTTTAAGTAACCAAGAAGAATTTGTTTTTCTTCATCCGATACAGTGGCATCCGCCGAACTGTGGCTCAAACCAGCTTCTTTCATCTGCAATAGCAGACGATCCACAGAAGCACCTACGGTTTTCGCTAATTCATTTACTGTCACTTCAGCCATTGTTTTCGCCTCTAGATAACCTGATTATCAGATCTATTATTCAAACCAGGGTGCGCGAGCAGTCATTATCAATGACGCCGCTTTTTCTTCATTCATGCCTTCAACATCCATAAGATCATCGACCGCTTGTTCAGCGAGATCTTCCATGGTGATGATGCTTTTAGCTGCTAACTTCAATGCAAGCTCTTGATCCATTCCATCCATATTAAGAAGGTCATCAGCAGGCTTTGCATTAGTTAACTGTTCTTCACTTGCCAGCGCCAAGGTCAACAAAGCGTCTTTGGCACGCGCTCTAAGCTCTTCAGCAATATCAGGATCGAAGCCCTCAATAGCACTCATTTCTTCCAATGGAACATAGGCAACTTCTTCAACGCTAGTAAAACCTTCTTCTACCAATACAGTGGCAACATCTTCATCCACATCAAGAGCATTCATTAAGGTTTCTATAACGCTAACAGATTCTGTTTGCTGCTTCTCTTGAGCGTCTTCAACGGTCATAACATTGATGGTCCAACCCGTCAGCTCTGATGCTAGGCGAACATTTTGACCACCCTTACCAATAGCTTGAGCTAGATTTTCTTCATCTACTGCCACATCCATTGAATGACTGTCTTCGTCAACAACAATAGATTCAACTTCAGCGGGCGCCATAGCGTTAATGACTAACTGAGCCGGATTATCATCCCAGAGTACGATATCAACCCGCTCATCGTCTAGATCATTAGATACTGCTTGAACTCGAGCGCCACGCATACCGACGCAAGCGCCAACTGGATCGATTCGAGCATCCTTGGTCTTAACTGCAATCTTAGCGCGCTGACCAGGATCACGTGCAGCACCTTTTATCTCAATGACACCCTCAGCAATCTCAGGTACTTCAATTTGAAATAGCTGAACTAGCATTTCTGGCGCAGCTCTTGATACCTGAAGTTGCGGTCCGCGAGTTTCCTCACGAATGCCCGTCAGAATCACGCGGGTTCGATCGTTAATTCTAAAGATTTCACGACCCACTAAATCTTCTCTTGGAAGCAAACCCTCAGCATTATCACCAAAATCAACAACAATATGGTCGCGGGTTACTTTTTTCACTGTACCATTTAATAATTCACCTACACGGTGCTTAAAACGATCAATAATAAGATTTCTTTCAGCTTCTTTAACTCGCTGAACAATGACCTGTTTGGCTGTTTGTGCCGCGATTCGCCCAAATTCTATATTGGCTACTGATTCTTCGAAGGTATCACCTACTTTAAGCGTAGGATCTTTTTCTAGCGCTTCTTCGGTGGTGAACTGGGTACCCAATTCAGCCATCTCATCATCAGCCACGACATCCCACCAACGAAATGATTGATAATCACCCGTTTCCCGATCGATTTCGACTCGGATATTCGCACCTTCTTCAAAACGCTTTTTTGTCGCCATTGCAAGCGCTTGCTCGATAGCTTCAAAAATAATACCTCTATCCACACCTTTCTCGTTGGATACAGCCTCAGCCACCATTAATATTTCTTTACTCATTGATCAAACTCCGCCTGCCTCAAAATTGAGGAACTAGGTTCGCCTTTTCGATACCTTCAACTGGAAACAGAAACTCATTATCTGTAACCACCACTACGATCTCATCGCCTTCAATTGCCTTTAGGCGGCCTTTGTAATTGCGCCGTCCCTCGTAAGGAAATCTTAGTCTTAATGAAATCTCTTCGCCCAAATATCGCGCATAATGATCGAGCTCATAGAGCGGTCGATCCATACCAGGTGAGGATACTTCTAGTATATATTCACCTAAAATTACATCTTCAACGTCAAGTATTGCACTGGTTTGACGGCTTACTCGCTCACAATCATCAACACCAACCCCGTCTTCATCTCGGTCGATAAAAATTCTGAGCAGTTTAGTCTTACCACCCATCTGCAATTCAATACCCCAAAGCTCGCAATCAAGCGCCTCAACTACGGGCTTTATCAACTGCTTTAGAACCTGATCACCAGACGACACAATACTCTCCGAAAAAAAATGGGCATACAGCCCATTTATAAACAACTAAAGAAAAGCCCCAAAATGGGGCTCCTCGATTTGCGCCAGTTATGACGCGAATGTCCTAGTGGCCTAAAAAGCAATAGTCTATAAGCTACAAGCCCTAATAAATCAATCGTAGCCTACTTCTTCCACCATTTCCAATACTGTTTAGCGACTCACCATCGTAAACAGTATACATAATACTTGGTAGCGGGAGCTGGATTTGAACCAACGACCTTCGGGTTATGAGCCCGACGAGCTACCAGACTGCTCCATCCCGCACCTACATTCTGATGTGTTGCCACACCACCCTTCAAGGGACGCGCATTATAGGTACAGGGTTGGGTGAGGTCAACCAACTTCAGGCCTTATTGAGGTTTTATTTTCGGCTTTCTTGAATTAGCTCATAGGCTTTGCGAATTTCTTGTGTACGCTCAGTAGCCAACTTGATCATATCATCAGGCATGCCCTGTCCAATTAGCTTATCTGGATGGTTTTCACTGATTAATTTTCTGTATATTTTTTTAATTTCAGCGTCTGTATTTTCAGAGGTAACGCCTAATGCTTTATAGGCCGCCTCTAGCTGGTTAGCAGAACTAGTATATCCACCAGAGGATCCCGCACCATTAAATTGAGACCGCGCCATAATCATTTCGATAATCTTTTCGAATAGCGCCTTAGATACACCTAAGTACTGCGCCAGACTCTGTAGCGCTTGACGCTCTGAGGCATGAAGCTCTCCATCAGCTAACGCTAACGCGATTAGGTCATTGAGTAAGGATTGCTTGAGGTTATTATGCCGTCCGCAGGTACTAACAAACCGCTGCATGGTTTCATCTAGAGAAAAATCTGACTTGGAGCCTGTTTTAAATAATCCAATAGCCTGCTGACGATGGTCATTTGTTAGATCCATTCGAGCCATCAACGCTTCGGCTTGAGCAATTTCCTCTTCAGAAATGCGGCCGTCAGCCTTGGCGAGGTAGCCTAATAATGTAAATATAGTTTCAAAGTAACAGGCTCCCACGCGCGCCTGTTCATCAGATGATAAGGGTCGAGAAAAACTCCCCAGCCCTCGATCAAAATAATTACCTATATAAAAACCAATGATCGCGCCAAAAAATCCCGCGATCTGCCAACCTAATAATGCAGCTATTATTTTAGCCATAGCTTATTTAACCCTTTGTAAACTTAAACATAATTTTAATGCCACAATTGTTCCATTTCTTCCAAAGTTTTGCCTTTGGTTTCCGGAACCAATCTCCAAACAAATAAAATAGTAATAACACATACAGATGCAAATAAGAAATAAGGCAGCGCACCATTGAAGCTGAAGCTATTGAAATGGCTTTTATGCAGAATAGGAAAGCCATTGGTTACTAAGGCACTGGTTAAACATTGTGCACCAATAGCAATTGACATCGCCAGACTGCGAACGTTATTGGGAAAAATTTCAGCCAATATAACCCAAACGACCGGCCCCATAGACATTGCATATGCACCAACAAATAGCAATACGCCGATTAAAGACATTAGGCCCATCTGCTGCATATAAACCGATAGTGCAAGGACTGATAGGCCTAAAAACATGCCCGATGCTCCCAGTATTAATAGGGGCTTGCGACCCCAACTATCCACCGTATAAATAGCTACGAAGGTAAATACTAAATTAACCATACTAACCCAAAGCTGAGGTATTAATGCCTGCTCTGGACCATAGCCTAAAGCCTGACTAAATATTTCCCCACTATAAATCAGAATCGCAACGATTCCTGTTGCCTGCTGAAAAATCGCCAACATAACACCCAAAAAAAGTGCAAACCCCAGCCCTTTTCTAAACAGTAATTTACGTGCAGGCGCCATGACTTCTGCAAGAGATTTGGCAATCAACTTATACTCAGACTGTGCACCATGCTTATCATTAGTTAGCTGATTAAGTACTTCTTGTGCCTGCTGATTGCGCTCTTTAAGCATCAACCAGCGAGGACTATGTGGAATAAAAAATAGTAAGACAAAAAATATCACTGCAGGGGCTATTTCAGACCAAAACATTAGACGCCACCCAAAGCTAACCCTATCAGAATGACTAGTATCACCTGTAGACATAAGAAAACCGACCAAAAAGGGCAAAATAAAACCCACTACCATCGCCAATTGATAATAGGTAACCATCTTACCTCTTATATTTGATGGGGAAATCTCGGCAATATACATGGGCGAAGTCATGGCGATCATGCCAATACTTAAACCCAGAATAATTCTATAACTCACCAGAACGGCTAGAGAATCAGCAATACCTGATCCAACTGCTGAAATAATATATAGCACTGCCGCCAGTATTAATGTGTACTTGCGACTGAAAGTGCTAGTTAGATAACCCGCACTGATAGCACCTAAAAAACAGCCGTAACCAGCACTACTAATCACCCAGCCCTGTTGGGCGGGAGTAAAGCTAAAGTACTGGGTAAAATACATTTGTGAGGTAGCAACAGTGGCTGCATCATACCCCATTAACAGACCGCCCAAAGCGACAATTAGGGTAAGCTGTAGAACTGAAAGTTGGGGTTTTCCTGAGGTATCTGCTGTTTTCATAGCTTTTTCAACTTAGGTGTAAATCACCTCACAAGCCCCCTAAACCGTTATTAGGGGTGGAGGGTTTCATTTAATTCGCCAGCAGATACTGGACTTGAATACTGATGGTGCCCAAGGCCGGACTTGAACCGGCACGGCTTGCGCCACTACCCCCTCAAGATAGCGTGTCTACCAATTCCACCACTTGGGCAATATTTGATTATTGCTTAACTGCGAGGTGCTAGTCTTCTTCAACTGGCAGGGAGGTTTCAGTATCTGACTCTATCTCCGGAATAGAACTCTCAACCGAAGTTTCAACTGGCACTTGCTCAAGTACTGGAAGATCAATATCACTCACAACTGTACGATTTTTGGCAACTACCGCTAAGCTAACACTGGTTACAAAAAACACTGTAGCTAGTAGCGCGGTTACTTTGCTAAAGAAATTCCAACCTCCAGAACTACCCAAAACGGTTTGCGATGCGCCTGCGCCAAATGAGGCACCCGCTTCTGCTCCTTTACCCTGCTGAATTAGAATGAGTCCAATAAGTGCTACGGCTACTACAAAGTGAAAAATTAAAATAAACTGTTCCATTACTTTCGCTCGATTAATTGTTGTGCAATATTCATAAAATGTTCTGCCTCTAATGAGGCCCCACCCACCAGACCACCATCTATATCTGGCTGGGCAAAAAGTGCTGCTGCATTGTCGGCATTGATACTACCGCCATATAAAAGCTGTGTATCTTCGCCTTGCTCGCCTAACTCAGCCCTGATAAAACTATGTACCTGCTGAGCCTGCTCTGGCGTTGCGGTTTCTCCTGTACCTACAGCCCAAACTGGCTCATAGGCAATGATTGCATTGCAGACATTTTGCAATCCTACTTTTTCAATAACTGCAGCGATCTGTGCTTTGATCACCTGCAACTGTAACCTGTCTTGCCTTTGCTGAAGGGTCTCACCTATACAGAGTATGGGGGTTAGACCACTTGCCTGTGCTGCAGCAAATTTTTCTGCCACCAGCTCATTATTTTCAGCATTGTATGTTCGCCTTTCAGAATGCCCTACCAATACATGGCTACATCCTGTACCAGCAAGCATTTGACCAGAAACTTCTCCGGTATATGCACCCTCTGTATGATGACTGATATTTTGTGCACCAATGGCAATTTCCGAGTGCTCCGACAACGCGGCAACTACGGCTGGAATACTTACAAATGATGGAAACACCATAATTTCTGGCTTTTCACCGGTATAGTCAGCAAGTTGACTGGCCAATTTGGCCGCTGACGTTGCCGTACCATGCATTTTCCAATTGCCTGCCAATAGCGGCTTTGCCATCCTCAGCTCTCCTCTATTGAGGGTTTCTCCAAACGGGTGCGAATGCTACCCGACTAATAGGTAATATACAACTAACAAACTTAGTTATAGGCTCTAATTAATCTGTTGTTTTACGACATCCGCTATTTGATTGACTAAAGTATTTACTAAAATAGAGTCTTCACCCTCTACCATTACTCGAATAACTGGCTCAGTACCTGAGGGACGAAGCAACACTCGACCTCGACCGTCCAACTGCTTTTCAGCTGCTACCACCACCTGATTGACCTGTGTGTTATTACCGATATCGACCTTTTTAGGCAACTTCACATTAATCATAGTCTGCGGAAATTTAGTCATGCCCGTTTTTAATTCTGACAATGATTGACCACTATCAGACAACGCCCGCATAACTTGCAGTGCGGAAACAATGCCATCACCTGTGGTATTAAGCTCACCACAGAGTATATGGCCGGAACTTTCACCACCTAGAACCCAATTATTTGCCTTTAGGGCTTCAACCACATAACGATCACCAACTTTTGTTCGCACAAAGGGAATATTCATTTTCTTAAGGGCTAATTCAAGACCCAGATTACTCATCTGAGTGCCTACTACACCGTCACAGCCGCCGTGATTATATCGGTGCTGCGCAATAATATACAAAAGCTCATCGCCATCGACTATCTCACCCATATTATCGACAAATAATACTCGATCCCCATCGCCATCAAGAGCAATACCGACATCAGCCTGCTCCTGCTTAACCACGTCTTGCAGTGCCTGCATATGCGTTGAACCACACTCATGATTGATATTAAACCCATCGGGTGCATTGCCTAGGGTGACAACTGATGCCCCCAACTCTTTAAGTACTCTGGGGGCTGTGTTGTAGGTTGCACCATGAGCGCAATCCAGTGCTACTTTGACTCCTGATAAATTACAGCCTAGCGGAAGTGTTCCCTTGCAAAATTCCACATAACGGCCCGATGCATCATTGATGCGCCGCGCCTTACCTAAATTATCTGAGCTATTAGTGACTAGCGGCTGATCTATTAAAGCTTCTATCTCAAGCTCGACCTCATCAGGTAATTTATAGCCATCTGCAGCAAAAAATTTAATGCCATTATCTTCCACGGGGTTATGGGAGGCACTTATTACAATACCTGCCGCAGCTCTAAATGTGCGAGTTAAATAGGCGATTGCCGGGGTTGGCATAGGTCCAAGTAAGTCTACATCTATACCTGCAGCAATAAGCCCTGCCTCTAATGCAGACTCGAACATATAGCCAGACACTCTTGTGTCCTTACCTATAATGACCCGATTTTTTTTACCGTCCGCGTACTTAGTAAGCACCTTGCCCGCTGCCCAGCCAAGCTTAAGCATAAAATCTGCTGTTATAGGGTGTTCACCAACCCTACCTCGAATACCATCTGTGCCAAAATATTTGCGATTCATTAATTATTAAAACCTTATACTTGATCAACTGCCTGCCAAACCTGAATGGCTTGCTTCGTTTCTTTTACATCATGAACACGGAGAATTACCGAACCGCCCGCCCGATAAACTTTTTGTGTTGCTAAAATCGTCATTGTAACACTTCCAATCAATCTATCATTCACTTCTGTATTTGTTATTTGCCCAATCATCGACTTGCGTGACAGCCCTACCACTATGGGATGTTTATACGCTGCTAGTTCTGGTAATGCTGCAAACATCGCTAAATTGTGTTCAAGTGTTTTACCAAAACCAAAACCTGGGTCTAAAAGGATTTGATCCTGCGGAATACCCGCTACTATACATTGCTGTTTTCGGCGGTTTAAAAAATTTATAACCGCACTGACAACATCTTGGTATTCTGGATTTTGCTGCATTGACTTTGGTTTATTCTGCATATGCATTAGGCAAACTGGTAACCCAGTCTCCACAGCGGCATCTAAGGCACCTTCTCGACGAAGAGCTCTGACATCATTAATTAGATGAGCGCCTGCACTTTCTGCTTCAAGCATCACCTCAGGGGCGCTGGTATCTATAGAAAAAATTGTATCAAATCTTTTAGATAGCAACGCCAAAACGGGTATCACTCGATCTAACTCTTGCTGGACGGAAACAGGCTCGGCACCAGGACGCGTAGATTCACCCCCCAAATCAATAATATCGGCACCCTCATAAATCATAGCCTCAACCGTCCGCAATACCTTGTCTTTATCTATTGCTTGACCGGTAAGGAGCTGGCCACCATCAGAAAAAGAGTCAGGCGTAACATTGAGTACCGCCATAATTGCAGGATTGGATAGGTCGAGAGTTTTAGCGCCACAATCAAGATGCTTAGAATGAGTATTGATTTTTTGCATAAGCTAAAGGATAGCACCGAGCCCACTAAATGGCTCGGCGTTTTTTTGAGCGATGCTAAAGGTCTTTTACCGGACCGCCAATATCGGGATCCTTAGGGGCACTTTTTTTCGCGCTAGAAGCGCCACCTGAAGGGCCGGCATCATTATCATCCCATTGATGTGGCGGACGAACTTTGCATCGTGACATTAGATCATTTACTTGATCTGCGTCTATAGTTTCGTATTCCATCAGCGCGTCTTTCATCGCCTCGAGAATATCTCGATTTTCTTCGAGAAGATTTTTCGCAGTCACATAGGCTTTGTCGAGAATATCTCGCACTTCTTGATCAATTTCACGCGAGGTATCTTCGGAGTAGTGAGTATTACCACCGCCTGGTGCCTTAGAGTCGTCTTCACCGTATAGAACAGGGCCCATTTTTTCAGTCAGCCCCCATTTAGTCACCATATTTCTGGCAAGCTGAGTGGCTCTCTCAATATCATTGGAGGCACCGGTAGTTACACCATCTTTACCGCCAATCATTTCTTCTGCAATACGACCACCAAATAGGCTACATAGCATACTAATTAGTTGGCGACGGCTTGAGCTGTATTTGTCCTCTTCAGGTAGATACTGGGTCACACCTAATGCACGACCACGGGGAATAATGGTCACCTTGTGAACTGGATCATGCTCTGGCACAAGTCGACCAATAATCGCATGACCCGCCTCATGGTAAGCAGTATTCATTTTTTCTTTCTCAGACATCACCATGGAGCGTCTTTCCGCACCCATCATAATTTTATCTCGCGCTTTTTCAAACTCTTCCATTGTGACCAGTCGACGATTTGCACGCGCAGAAAATAATGCGGCTTCATTCACTAGGTTTGCTAAATCAGCGCCTGAAAAACCGGGAGTTCCTCGCGCCATAATACTCAAATCGATTGACTCGTCTAAGGGTACTTTTCGGGCATGCACTTTGAGAATTTGTTCGCGACCACGAATATCTGGCAGGCCGACATAAACCTGTCTATCGAAACGTCCTGGACGCAACAATGCTTTGTCCAGTACATCAGGACGGTTGGTTGCGGCAATAACAATAACGCCTTCGTTACCCTCAAAGCCGTCCATTTCAACTAGAAGCTGGTTCAACGTCTGCTCTCGCTCGTCATTGCCGCCGCCATAACCTCCACCACGATGACGACCCACTGCATCAATTTCATCAATAAAGATAATACAGGGCGACTGCTTCTTAGCTTGCTCGAACATATCGCGAACACGCGAGGCACCCACACCGACAAACATTTCTACAAAGTCAGAACCTGAAATCGAGAAGAAAGGCACCTTAGCTTCACCCGCAATTGCCTTGGCGAGTAGCGTTTTACCGGTTCCCGGAGGACCGACCATTAAGACACCCTTTGGGATTCGGCCACCTAAGCGCAAAAATTTATTAGGATCGCTTAGAAATTCTACTAACTCGCCAACATCTTCTTTGGCTTCATCTACACCAGCCACATCGGCAAAGGTGGTTTTAACTTGATCGCCAGCAAGGAGCTTGGCTTTGCTTTTGCCAAAGCTCATTGGGCCACCACGACCGCCGCCTCCGCCTTGCATCTGACGCATAAAAAACATAAATATGGCTAAAATCAACAGAATGGGAAAGGCTGCAATCAATAGCTGCGAGAACATACTGGGCGACTCAGGTAGCTGGCCAACGATTTTCACGTTATGGTTAACTAAGTCTTTAATAAGACCATCGTCTTTGATTGCTGGAGGTATCACCGTGGTGAACTTACTACCGTCAATGCGCTCACCTTCAATCGTTAAACCATTGTTAACAACACTGGCGACTCTCTCATTCTGAACTTCAAGAATAAAATCCGAATAACTGAGATCATTGATCTCATTTTTGGGTGTAAAACTATTGAATACCGACATCAAAATGCCCGCCAGTACCAGCCAAATAAGTATATTTTTCAAAAAATCGTTCAAACCATCAACCTCATTAATTTGGTCGCAACTCTTTTGCCACCAGATACACCTCACGTGATTTCGATCTCGATGCATCTGGCTTTTTAAGACTTACAACATTAAACACCTTTCTAGCATTACGCACAAATTCGTCAAATCCCTCACCTTGAAATAATTTAGCTATAAATATTCCGTCTTTGAGGAGAACTTGCTGTGCTAGATCAACCGCTAATTCCGCTAAATAGACAACGGCTGGCTGATCTACTGCTTTCATACCTGTTAAGTTGGGGGCCATATCTGAAATTACAAGGTCTACTGGCTTATTCCCAATTTTTTTTAGCAATTCAGCCAGTATTTCTTCTTCGGTAAAGTCGCCCTGAATAAAATCTACACCAGCAATTGGGTTCATCGGCAGTATATCAACAGCTACTACTGATCCCTTGTGACCTACTAGCTTGGCTGCCACCTGTGACCACCCCCCAGGGGCTGAGCCAAGATCAACCACCGTCATTCCCGGTTTAATCATCCGCGTCTTTTCGACGATCTCAAGCAATTTATAACTGGCGCGCGAGCGATAACCATCGCGCTGAGATTGTACAACGTAAGGATCTTTTACATGTTGTTTGATCCAAGTGCGATTTTTTGATTTCGCCATAGTAATATTTTCGCTAAAATTAGGCTTTATTGATAATTTGGTATTGTACTATGACAACTTCATCTGCAGATAAGAAATATTTACGCTCTCTTGGGCACTCACTTAAACCTGTCGTCACTGTAGCTGGTAACGGCTTAACTGAAACTGTTTTGGCAGAACTTGATCGCGCACTTAGCGACCATGAACTGATCAAGGTAAAACTAGCTGTTGGTGATAGAGACGCCAAAAAAGCTACGATAGATGAAATTTGCCAACAATCAAAATCTCAACTCATCCAATCCATCGGCCATATGATTTTACTTTTCCGCAAAGCGGACAAGCCGAATCCAAAATTGTCTAATCTTTTGCGTCAGTAATTTTGCAACCACCTAGCGAATTAACCTTGACCGCCGGTGATCAATCACTCTTTAATAGGGATATCAGATTCACTGTCTTTTACGCTACAGCAAAACAGATGGACTAGGAACAGAACATGACGGATAAACAGCGTTTAACTGGAGTAGTAGATTTTATTCGACTGCCCGTATTGACTGGGCTAGCCGTTGCTACATTTCTATTATTTATTTTCCCAGAGTTTCGTAGCAACTTCAGTCAGTCTGACCCAGAAGCTTATAATCACAGCTGGGCTGGGCCTATATCCTATTCCCAAGCAGTAAAAAAAGCGGCACCTTCCGTTGTTAATATTTATACCAAAAAAAATATTAAGCGCAGCAGTCACCCATTGTCCAGACATCCCTTTTTTAAACGACTGTACAAACAACAACCTAAACGCGTTGAGGGCTCACTCGGCTCTGGGGTTATTATCGATAAAACTGGGTTTATAGTGACTAGCTTTCATGTTGTTGATTCTGTCGATGAAATAATCATTCTTCTCTATGACGGCAGAGAGCTACCCGCAACAATTGTCGGGACTGATCCTGAAACAGATTTAGCCGTATTAAAAATTAATGCAGAAAATCTTCAAGAAATTCAATTTGGTAACCCAAAACAAACTGAAATTGGTGATGTTGTTTTAGCTATCGGAAACCCATTTGGTATGGGTCAAACGGTAACACAGGGGATTGTTAGCGCAACACAACGCAATGGTTTAAATCTTAATAATCTTGAAAACTACATTCAAACTGATGCCGACATTAACCCCGGTAATTCGGGCGGCGCTTTAATTGACGCTTATGGTAATTTATTGGGAATCAATGCTGCTATTTTAAATAATGAAAAATCAGATGGCATTGGTTTTGCAATTCCAGCTGATGAGGTTCAAAAAGTGTTAACGCATATTATTGACCATGGCCGTGTTATCAGAGGCTGGCTGGGCGTGGAGGCAATAGAAATAACTCAAGCTATCGCTGATAAGCTATCTATTGATCTTGCTAACGGCTTATTGGTCACGGCTACCGTAAAGGATGGTCCAACTTATCAAGCGGGAATTTTACCGGGAGATATCGTGACATCAATCAATGGACTCTCAGTAACCAATCGCCACCGCAGTATTAGTCAAATTGCTGAAATTTTACCAGGACAACCCATCGAGTTAGTTATTCAGCG
>JAQWMF010000018.1 GCA_029246925.1 Porticoccaceae bacterium | reverse complement strand
AGTCATAGGGGTGCCAACCCTTAGTGTGCCCTCAGTTTTAAAGGAATGTATTTCGCAAATTTCCCCAGAAGTTACAGTTACAGACGTTGCCAGTGTTAAAGAGTCAGTTGTTAAGTCCGCACTGGAATTATTTGGCGCTGTACCACCACAATTAGTACCTGGCCATCCAATAGCTGGATCGGAAAAGAGTGGTGTAACTGCAGCAAATTCTGAACTGTTTGTGGATCATCGAGTGATTTTAACACCGGTTGAATCTACAGCTAATAGTCATATTGAACGAACTACAAAACTTTGGCAGTCAGTGGGTGCGTTGGTTTCATCAATGAGTGTTCAGGAGCATGATCAAATACTTGCGGCAACTAGCCATTTGCCACATTTTCTTGCCTACGCGCTAGTAGATACTCTGGCCGGAATGAATGAGAAGACAGATATATTTCGCTACGCAGCTGGCGGGTTTCGAGATTTTACCCGAATTGCTGCAAGTGACCCAATAATGTGGCGAGATATAGCTATAGCTAATAAAGATGCTGTGATTCAAGTAATGGACAAAATGATGGATAACTTGACTGCGCTGAGAGCTTCGATTGAAGCAGAAGATAGGCAGTCACTGACCAATCTTTTTACACGGTCTCGCGAGGCGCGAAATCATTTTGAAAGTATGCTTGAAAGCAATAAATCAGATACTGGATTACAAAGCCCTATGAATGAAAAAATTATTAATTATATTGTCTCCCCTGGTGGTAATGCTCGAGGTGATCTTCGCGTACCGGGAGACAAATCTATGTCTCATCGCTCAATTATGCTGGGTTCTTTAGCTGATGGTATGACCGAGGTAACAGGTTTTCTTGAAGGCGAAGATAGTTTGGCCACACTTCAGGCATTTCGCGATATGGGTGTCGATATTGAAGGCCCAAATGAGGGGCGTTTAGTTATTCGAGGTGTTGGCCTACATGGGCTTAAGGCGCCCAAAAAACCGCTCTATTTAGGCAATTCAGGCACATCTATCCGACTTTTGAGTGGGCTATTGGCTGGGCAGGCTTTTGATGTAGAGCTTCAGGGTGATACGTCACTTTCAGGAAGACCAATGGGCCGGGTAGCAACGCCATTGCGCGAAATGGGTGCGGTGATTGAAACTGAAAAAGATGGAACACCACCACTTCGCATTAAAGGCGGTCAAAAACTCAAAGCGATTGATTATCGCATGCCTATGGCTAGCGCTCAGGTTAAGTCTTGTGTGCTTTTAGCCGGTCTATATGCTGAGGGTGAAACCTCAACTGTAGAGCCAGCACCGACTCGAGATCACACAGAACGAATGCTTCGTGGTTTTGGTTATCAGGTAGATAGCGATAATGATAAGGCGGCATTAAGTGGCGGTGGGAGATTAACTGCGACTCGAATCAATGTGCCTGCAGATATCTCATCATCAGCATTTTTTATGGTGGCAGCTGCTATTGTTCCCGGTTCAGATATTACATTGCGTCATGTGGGTGTAAATCCAACCCGTGTAGGCGTTATTAATATATTGCGCCAAATGGGCGCTAATATTGAATTATTTAACCCAGCTCAAGTAGGTGATGAGCCGGTAGCTGATATTCGAGTACGCTACGCACCTTTAAAAGGAATCGCTATTCCTGAAGATCAAGTTCCACTGGCTATTGATGAGTTCCCCGTATTGTTTGTAGCAGCGGCGTGCGCTGAGGGCACTACAGTGCTTACAGGTGCCGAAGAGCTAAGAGTTAAAGAGAGCGATCGTATTCAAAGTATGGCAGATGGTCTGGTTACTCTGGGTATTGATGCGGTGGCAACTGATGACGGAATACGTATTCAGGGTGGTGAAATGGGTAGTGGTGAGGTGGAGAGCTTTGATGATCACCGGATTGCCATGGCCTTTAGTATTGCTGGATTGAGAGCTAGTGGACCTATTACGATTAAAGAAGCTAATAACGTAGCCACGTCATTCCCTAATTTCATTTCATTAGCTAGACAGGTTGGTATCAATATAAAATTGGCCTAAAAACCTGCTAATGACTAACGATTGAGAATTTCATGATAAAAATTATTACAGTCGATGGGCCAAGCGGTTCTGGAAAAGGGACTGTGAGCCGTATTTTAGCCAAACAACTAGGTTTCCACTATCTCGATAGTGGTGCTCTTTATCGTCTATTGGGTTTAGTTGCTGTTCGTCATGGAATTAAAATTGGGCCTAATAGTGACTTGACCCAATTGGCTGAAAATATGGACATACGCTTTGAGGCATTGTCAAATGGCCACAATAGGGTTTTGCTAGAGGGTGAAGATGTCACTCAAGAGTTGCGTACTGAAGAGACTGGCGCTCTGGCTTCAAAAGTGGCTGAAAATCCTGATGTAAGAACAGCATTATTAGTACGACAACAGCAGTTTGCTAAATCTCCAGGCTTGGTTGCTGATGGTCGTGATATGGGCACAAAAGTCTTTCCTGAGGCTCAGCTTAAGATATTCTTGACCGCCACTATCGAAGAGCGGGCGAATCGGCGCTATAAACAGTTGCTAGAACAGGGTGAAAATGTTAGTCTGCGCGCGCTCGAAGAGCAAGTACGCTCAAGAGATGAGCGAGATATGAATCGCAAGACTTCACCTTTAGCCATCGCAATAGATGCAGTTGAGGTTGATACTTCCGATCTATCAATACAAGAATCCGTAGATAGGCTACAAAATTTAGCCATTCTGCGCAGGATAGCCTAGCTATCTAATTAACCGGTGTATTAGCAATCGCCAGCCCTAATTGCTAATCACTTAATATTAACCGACCCACGTAAACTGGCCACGTGGAAAAAAGAGTTCGACGTAGAAATGCTTCTGTCGAAACTCTGTCAATACTCAGGAAAAATCCATGAGCGAAAATTTTCAAGAACTATTTGAGCAAAGTCTAAAAACTGTAGAAATGAACCCCGGCGCCATTATTACTGGCGTAATTATCGATGTCGATAAAGATTGGGTTACCGTTCACGCAGGTTTGAAATCTGAAGGTGTTATCCCAGCAGAGCAATTTTACAACGACAAAGGTGAGCTAGAAGTCAGCGTCGGCGATGAGGTACAGGTATCTCTCGAGGCAGTTGAAGATGGTTTCGGAGCCACTCGTCTTTCACGTGAAAAAGCACGCAGAGCGGAATCTTGGATTGAGCTTGAAGCGGCACATAATAAAGATGAAATTGTGACTGGTATGATCAGTGGCAAGGTCAAAGGTGGATTCACCGTTGATGTACGTGGTCTGCGCGCATTCTTGCCGGGATCATTGGTTGACGTTAGACCACTTCGCGAGATTACCCATCTCGAAAATATAGAATTAGAATTTAAAGTAATCAAGTTAGATGTTAAGCGCAACAACGTTGTGGTTAGCCGTCGCGCTGTAATGGAGAGTGCAAACTCTGCAGAGCGTGAAGAGCTACTGGCCAGCATTGAAGAAGGCGTTTCATTAAAAGGTATTATTAAAAACCTTACTGATTACGGTGCCTTTGTTGATCTTGGCGGTGTAGATGGTCTACTTCATATCACAGATATGTCGTGGAAGCGTATCAAGCATCCATCAGAAATGATCAATGTAGGTGACGAAATTGACGTTAAAGTGCTTAAGTTTGACCGTGAGCGCAATCGTGTTTCTCTTGGTATGAAGCAAATGGGCGAAGATCCTTGGGGCGACATCAAAGGTCGTTACCCAGAAGGCGCTCGTGCTAAAGCTAAGGTTACTAATCTTACTGACTACGGTTGTTTTGCCGAGTTGGAAGATGGCGTTGAAGGTTTGGTTCACGTATCTGAAATGGATTGGACCAACAAAAATGTTCACCCATCTAAGATTGTTGACCTAGGTCAAGAAGTTGACGTTATGGTACTTGAGATCGATGAAGAACGTCGTCGTATTTCACTGGGTATCAAACAGTGCTTCACCAATCCTTGGGATGATTTCGCAGGCACTAAAGCTAAGGGTGACAAGGTTACCGGTAACATCAAGTCGATCACTGACTTCGGTATCTTTATCGGTCTTGAAGGCGGTATTGATGGTTTGGTTCACCTATCAGATATCTCATGGAGTGAAACGGGTGAAGACGCGGTTCGCAACTTCAAGAAAGGTGAAGAGGTTGAGTCTGTTGTCTTGAGCATTGATGCAGAAAGAGAGCGTATCTCTCTGGGTATCAAACAACTTTCTGATGATCCATTTAACAGCTACCTAACATCAAATGATAAGGGTTCTATTGTTACTGGTACCATTAAAGAAGTTGACGCTAAAGGCGCTGTAATTGATCTAGGTAACGATATTGAAGCTACATTGAAAGCTTCTGAGTTGTCTCGTGAAAGAGTTGAAGACGCACGCAATGAGTTAACCGTTGGCGACAGCATTGAAGCTAAGATTGTTAATGTCGATCGCAAGACACGGGTTATTAACCTATCTGTAAAAGCCAAAGACATTTCAGACGAGAAAGAGGCTGTTAAAGCTCATCGTAAATCTGAAACTGATGGTTCTTCACCGGCAACTATTGGTGATCTTATCAAGGCACAGATGGATAAATAATCTGCTGTATAGAAAAAAGGGTGGCTTTAGCCACCCTTTTTTTTGCATTTAATTTGGTATAGAGATAATTAATACTTGTATTCAGCTGAAACTTCAATAAAATCAAACACTAGCACTCGCTTTTCTAGAGCGATTTTTAAAAGAATACTCAGGTGATAGATAGCTACACTCATGACCAAATCTGAATTAATAGAAAAAATAGCCATTAATCAAGATCAATTGCCTCCTCGCGATGTGGAGCATGCCGTCCGCATGATTTTGGAGCGTATGGCTAAAGCGTTAGTAAGCAAGCAGCGTATTGAGATTCGTGGTTTTGGTAGTTTTTCACTGCACTATCGCGCACCGCGTACTGGGCGCAATCCCAAGACAGGTGATTCGGTCACTTTAAGTGGTAAGTACGTGCCACATTTCAAGCCAGGTAAAGATCTTCGCGATCGTGTTAATAGTGGCTTTTAGTTAATTATTTTTAACCGTTTTAAATTCTGCTACACAGTCGGTATTTTTCAAATACCATCGATGTGTTTCATATTGAATAAAGCAACCTGTTCTATTTTTAAACAGCCGAAAATAATTGGGTTTGTCAGTCTCCGATAAAAACTGAGTGCTAACTAATGAACTATTTGTCTTTCTCTGAATAATCAAATGACT
>JAQWMF010000017.1 GCA_029246925.1 Porticoccaceae bacterium | reverse complement strand
CAACGGCAGATACTGATGACTTTGATAATGATGCCAGTACAGATAGCTATATCCTAGCTTCTTGGACATCATTATTTGGCCAGTGGCCCAATGCTACGCCGACTGATTTAATGACAATGACCTTTGATATTGCAGAGGGTGCTTCAGGTTCGTCTATAATTAACCTTACATCAAGTAGTAATGCTGCAGGCTTTACCTTTGACGGTCAGTCTCATGATGTGGTTATTTCTGCAGAGTCTGAGTCTTCAGAGCCTGAAGCTATGGCCTCGCAGCTAAGTATTGATAGTGCTACAGGTGTTGTAACGCTAGCAGGTGAAGCGGATTACCAGACAGTGCCAAACTATAACTTCACAGTAACAGCATCTAATGGTGCTGATAGTGCGGAGCAAACGGTTGGGTTATTGGTAGCAGATCAGTTGGTGTCTTCAGCAGCAGATGCTTATACAGGAACCGATGAGGCAGATGTATTTGCCTTGACGGATGGTTCTGCTCAGGTTACCTCCGGTGCCGGTGAAGATGTGTTTGTATTAGCTCCAGGGGGTGATGAAGAATCAGGTTCGGGTATGCATACCCTAGTTGATTTTGAATCTGGTGTTGATTCTATTGATGCCTCTGCCGCACTCATGGCCTTAGGTTATACAGGTCTATCTAGCGCCTTGGATGGAGGGGCTCAGGAGAATAAGCTAAGCCCGCTAAGTGATGTTTCTGCAGATATCTTGGATTTGGTGAGCAATAACGACGCCAGCTTAGATAATGTATTTGGTAACTATTTCGATGATGCCAGCCATGTATTAACTTTATTTGTGGATACAGATTCTGCATTAGGATCACAAACAGTTGAAGCCTTTGCGGTTGCGGTGGGCGATGGTTCAACGGTTGACGACGACGACCTTGCAATAACACTTGAAGGCTTTATTGCTTAATTACAATTGCTCGAAAACAAGGTGGAGTATATGAAAGATATATTTGTCGATCGATTCTTAAAGTGTACTGCAAGTCAGGGCGTAGTTAGGCTCGATTTTGGGCGTGTTGAAGCTATAGATAATGAAAAGAATGAAATTTCTGTAGCGCCCTCTACGCGACTAGTGCTACCAATGGACGGCTTTGTTCACTTTGTTGATCAAGCCGTTCAGTTGCGGGATAAATTGCTAGAACAGGAAAAAAATAGCACTGAAAAAAGTGAGACTACAGAAGAGTTAGAGAGGATTTCTAGTGAAAAAAAGGGGACTGAATCAGTTCACTAATCGGACAACTTAAAACTATTCTTTATCAAATAAAGATGGCTTTAAGTCTTTACTTTTTGCAATTTGTAATAATATAATCAAGAGGTGTAAGAAAAATAATAGTTGGGCCGTTTAGTTTTATAACGAAGTTCGAATAGGGTTTTGGAACTTCTTGGCTTAAAAAAAAGCAATAAAATGCTAAAAGAAATTTAATAATAATATTCAAAAATAAGCGTTAAAAGTAATAATAAGTATAAAAGTTGTAAATGAGGGTGTGTTTTAGTTAAGCGGTTCAATTCTTCGGTGTAATAATTCCGCCAAAAAATAATACCTGTAATTTCTACGTGCAAACCTAGGGTTGATTCCCATAGGTTGTCGTAATTATATTAATAATTAGAAATATTAAGAGGGTGTAACAATATGTCAGATTTTCAAAGAGTATATGTAGATGGTCCATATGATTTCGATCAAGATGGTAACCTAACAGTCACTGTTAAGTATCAGTCTAACGACTCATCTACCACAGGACTTGGTTTAAACGTTCATTATGATAGTGCGTCAATGACCTTGACCAATGTATCCAACGCTTTGGCCACCGATGCGTTTATTGCCTTAAGTGCAGCTAGTTCATCAGCTGATTCAGGTAATACGGATGGCGATGCGCAAACTGATGTGTATCACACGTCTGCGTGGTCTTCACTTTTCGGGTCTTGGCCTGGTTCAACTGAT
>JAQWMF010000016.1 GCA_029246925.1 Porticoccaceae bacterium | reverse complement strand
CCTGATCCCATATCGAACTCAGCAGTGAAATGGTTCATCGCCGATGGTAGTGTGGGGTTTCCCCATGTGAGAGTAGGTCATTGTCAGGCTTTAAATTAAAAATCCCAGTTGCATTTGCAGCTGGGATTTTTTTATGTGCCTTAAAAATGGAAAAGGTCAGTCTTGTGATCTATACCTATATGTATAGGAGGAGTTTTATAATGGACTATGACTTTACGAGAGCAGTACCTAACTTCAATTCTAAGAAGTTTAAAATTTATATTACTTTGCAAGTCCTGAGTGCTATTTACTTGGTGCTTTTTCTAGCGCCCAATAGCTTGGGATTTGAAACCAATGATAATTCAAAAATTACTGCGGGTTTGGAAGTTGACGGCGCATTAAAAGCCGGGTCAGTTGAAGTAACCGGTGCATTAAAAGTAGGCTCATTAGCCGACTCCACGGGCGTAGTAACCTCAACCGAAACTATCGAAAACAATGATAATGATACAACCGTTCCGACAACTAAGGCGGTCAAAACCTATGTTGATAGTGCAACAGCATCATCAAGTTCTAGCTCAGCACTGCCCAGTCATATCGTCTATAGTGGAAGTTTTAATCGCTACTCAGATAATGAGTTCTTCACCGCCGAATCAGGTCTTTTAACCGGTATGAAATGGGTTGCAGCTGACAACCAATTTAAAATCAATTCTAGTAGTGGCTATGAACCAATCCCTGTTATAGAGTTGCTTCATTCTAATGGAAGCACAACAGTCAATGCATCATTTTCGGTAACACGATTAGCTAGTTATTTGAGTTCTTTCGATGGTTATCAATACCTAACGGGCGGCAGTACAAAAAACAGCAGCCTAGATATGACTACAGGTAACGTTTTACGTGTTACTCTTACGGAGTGGGGCTCTATCAACTACTTTTATGAAATTATTGCCATTCGATCGGCCAATACTGTCAATGTGACTATTCGAAAAGGTGGAGTGTTGTAATTGTAAGTTATATTTATTTCTCATAACTTGTTTTAGCTTGTTTAAAGATTCCATTTTATAGGGGTTAGTCCAAAACAATTTAAATTAACAGTCATGCTAAGACTCAGGGCATAATGTCACTCATTTCTCAGTGCGGATATATATGCTTAAGTGATGGAATATTTATTTTATTTAATGGTTGGTAGTATTGCCGGGCTTATCAGTGGACTTTTTGGTTTGGGCGGCGGCGCAGTTATTGTTCCACTTTTAATCTTTACTTTTCTGGCTCGCGGTATGCCGGCGGAAATTACTACCCATCTGGCGATTGGCACCTCCTTAGCTACTATTGCATTTACTGCACTTAGTTCTATTTATACCCATCATCAAAAACAGGCTATACGCTGGGATCTAGTTAAAACACTAGTTCCCGGTATTCTATTGGGTGCTGTGCTTGGCGGGCTACTTGCCATTTCTCTCGGCGGAGTTTTGTTACAGTTACTTTTTGGCGGTTTCTTAATCATAGTTGCACTGCAGTTGTTAATTTATCAGCCGAAAGTAGGCGCTAGAAGTTTGCCAAATAACCTAGGTATGGGTGCTTCAGGGGGCTTCATTGGCGCAGTGTCGGCGTTATTTGGAATTGGCGGTGGGACTCTTACTGTTCCTCTGCTCACCTTTTTTGGCATTAAAATTCATCAGGCAGTGGGTACTGCAGCCGCCTGTGGTCTGCCTATTGCACTAGCGGCAACCTTGGCTTATTCAACAGCAACAATTGATGGCGTCAGCATGCCACAGGGTAGTATAGGTTTTGTATTCTTACCAGCCTTGTTGGGGATCATTGTTGCCAGTTTGCCCTGTGCCAGATTGGGTGCATTATTGGCGCATAGGGTAAATGCGCAAAAGTTACGAAAGGGGTTTGCTTGGGTGACTATGGGATTGGGCCTGCGATTTATATGGATTAATCTATAGGGCATTAACATTTTTTACACTTTTATTTTGAGGGTATTGGGATTAAATCTGAGTTACTAAAAATTCTTAATGATGGTCAATTTCACTCTGGTGAAGACCTAGGAAAAGCTCTAGGTGTTTCGCGAACTGCCGTCTGGAAACAGCTGCAGTCACTTGAATCGATGGGCTTACAGCTGGAATCAGTTAAGGGCAAGGGCTATAAAATTCCTGAAAATTTTGAATTATTGGATTCTGATCAAATTTCCAATGATCTCAACAGTCAGTCTAAAGGCCAATTAAATGGCTTACATATTTATCAGAGTCTTGATTCAACCAATAAAGCAGCCAATCAGTTGATAGAAGCCGAGCCGGGTAAAGCCAGTGCGGCTGTCATTCTGTCAGAATATCAAACTATGGGCCGTGGCCGTAGAGGTAAAAATTGGGTTAGCCCATTTGCTGCAAACCTGTATTTATCGATGGTGTGGGATTTTGATCAGGGTGCCAGTGCGCTACAAGGCTTGAGTCTGGCCATAGGTGTCGCTGTGAGCCGTGCCCTAAAGCAGTTAGATGTAGAGGGCGTTAAGCTTAAATGGCCTAATGATATTTATATCAACAACAAAAAGCTGGGTGGTATTCTTCTAGAAATGGTAGGCGATCCTGCTGGCCAGTGTACGGTAATTATTGGTATTGGCATTAACCACGCAATGCCAGAGAGAAGCGGCGAGGCTATTGATCAGCAATGGACTGATTTAACGGCTGTTTCCAGTGAGCCGATTTCAAGAAATAGACTAGCGGCCTTTATTATTAATCATTGTTTTGATGTGCTTGATGATTACCAGTTGAAAGGGTTTGCGGACTATCAAAATGAATGGCAAGACATGGATGCATTTAAAGAAACTCAGGCGGTTGTGAGTACGGTGAATCAATCCACAGAGGGCACACCTGTAGGTGTCGATGAGTTTGGCGCCCTAAAAATGAAATTGGCCAGCGGTGAAATTAAAACATTCATTGGCGGTGAGTTAAGTCTGCGCGCGTTAAGTAAAGATTAGTAAGAAAATTACATCGTAATATATAATCTTGGTATAAAAAGAGTAAAGATATTCATGATTCTAGCTATAGACGCAGGTAACAGTCGAATTAAATGGCGCCTAACCGATGGTGGGCAGCAAATAGCAAAGGGTGTAGAGCTAACATCGAAAATCCTTGATGGCGGCACTCTGGATTTGTCCGAAATAAAATCTCCCAGTGAAATACGAGTATCCAGTGTGGCAGGGGATAGGGTCGTCGATTCGCTGCATAAGCAATTACTAAAACAATTTTCAGTTGCTGTTAGGTTTGCCAAGGTTTCTGCAACCATTGGTGAATTGAGTTGCGCTTATGAGGATCCTCAGTCACTGGGTGTTGATCGATGGCTTGCTATTGCGGCTGCCTATCATCAGTACAGCGAGCCGCTAATGGTTGTTGATGCGGGCAGTGCCATTACTATGGATATTATTGGTCCCGGTGGGCAGCATATTGGTGGCTATATAGCTCCCGGACTGACGTTAATGCATGATGCGCTTTGGCAGAACACAAGCGATGTTCGAGTTGTTGGCAGTGGTTTAGAAGAGCTATGGTTGCCGGGTAAAAATACCCAGCAAGCGGTAAATAGGGGTTGTTTGTTAGCGGCAGTCTCAACCATTGAAAGTTTGGCCGCTCAGTTTCCGGTTCGGATTGTGATGACCGGCGGTGATGCTAAAATTTTAAAGCAAGCCATTAACCTTGATGCTGAGCATCATTCTAATTTAGTGCTCGATGGGCTTGCTCTTGATGGTATTGAATTAGTTGATGCGAAAGCTTTGGTTGGTTAGCTGTTAATTTATATCGGCTAATTTTTGGTATTTTTACAGCCATTAAGCGAACAAATTAACCAGATTTAGCCTGTTTTTTAAAAAAAATAAAAAGAACCCGCATTTAAGGTTGCTAATAACCCTCACTTTCTCTAAAATCGCGCTCCGCCTTAGAGATGCTGG
The DNA here is from genome assembly GCA_029246925.1 of Porticoccaceae bacterium. Classification (GTDB taxonomy): domain Bacteria; phylum Pseudomonadota; class Gammaproteobacteria; order Pseudomonadales; family Porticoccaceae; genus HTCC2207. Next base: position 857 of record JAQWMF010000016.1, on the reverse strand, counting down.
CGTAGCTCAGTTGGTAGAGCAGCTGACTTGTAATCAGCCGGTCGGGGGTTCGACTCCTCTCGCCAGCTCCATTTCTAAGGCCAAATTGCTGATTTTATTAGCAATTGTTGACATTGGTTGCGTAGCACTAGAAAATACGCGACCGTTTTGATTTTTGTGTCGAGAGTCACAGGGTCAAAATTACAAAAGCTAATCTGGGGGTGTGAAAACGTCTCCCAGATTTATGCTGATGTGAAAAAAGTAGCAATGAGTTTTTATTGCTGCCAGTTTTTGATTAAAAATTAGGCGGGATTCCCGAGCGGCCAAAGGGATCAGACTGTAAATCTGACGCGAAAGCTTCGGTGGTTCGAATCCACCTCCCGCCACCAGATTTAACGCGCTATTTAAGGTGTAGCCTTTTGCTTTCTTAAATAGCGCAAGAAGCAATTTTAGAGTGGGTTTTGCGGGCATAGTTTAATGGTAGAACCTCAGCCTTCCAAGCTGATGATGCGGGTTCGATTCCCGCTGCCCGCTCCAGAGTTGCTTGAGGTTAGTGCTCATATAGCTCAGCAGGTAGAGCACTTCCTTGGTAAGGAAGAGGTCACCGGTTCAAATCCGGTTATGAGCTCCATGATTTGGGTTAAGGCTTAACTGCTTTATATTGAGTATTGTTTATTTTAAAAACCGGTTAAAGAGTTGGTGATTTGCTAATTCGCCGGGGTCCTTTTAGGAGATGGTGAGATGTCTAAAGAAAAATTTGAGAGAAATAAGCCCCATGTAAACGTTGGAACAATTGGCCACGTTGACCATGGTAAGACGACATTAACGGCGGCGATGACGCGCGTTTGTGCAGAAGTATATGGAGGCGAGATGAAAGC
>JAQWMF010000015.1 GCA_029246925.1 Porticoccaceae bacterium | reverse complement strand
TCCAACAGGCATAGGGATTGTTTTACTACATGGATTATCTAAACATGAATTCGTACGATTATTTTTTAATTGGGCTCTAATCCCTAAATCGGAGGCATTTCTACTGTAAAGACGTTGTGTCCATTTAATGGTTTTGGTAGGAGGAGTGACGGAAGTATCAGTCTCAGTAACATAGCTTCTTCCCGAGGCGCTTGCAGCACTTAAAAGGTTATTAAAATCATCACTATCTGCAGATGTTAGGCTGAGTATTGCCGTGTCACAGTCTAGCCCCGCAATAATAACTGTCCATTGAGTGCCAGCGGGTAACCTTTTAGAAAAATCAGATACCATATTATTTTGGCAGTGACTCTGTGGCTGTGGATTGTTTGAGTCTAGGGGCGTATGTGCTGCAAAGGTTATAGTAGATTGTTCGAATTCTGAGAGAGCAGCGCGGTAGTTGATTTCTTTGGGTTCATCGCTTTGGTTTTGTAAATAAAAAAGACTAACCGATGCCGCTAGTCCAATGCTAATTAAGGTCGGCATTAAATTCATCAGGCTAAACTCATTTGACTGAGCTCATTGCACTAATATCCTCTACAGTGCCCGCTTTACTCAGGTTATCCATCTGTTTTTGTAATTGTTGGTTATTTTGTTGAAGACTAGTGACTTCGGTTCTTAATTCTTGAATCGCTTTAAGTAATAGAATACTGAGCTTTTGGTAGTCGACGCCCATAACCTTCCCGTCTTTGACCAATGTCAGTTCAGGTATAAGGGGCAATACCTGTTCTGCAATTAATCCTATTTCTTTGTTTGTAGCATTAGGCGTTTTGTAATGTTTAAACGCGTCTTTATAATCAAAACTGACTGGCTTAAGTTGATAGATACTTTTGGTAGGTATTAAGGGCTGAATATTCTGCTTAAATCGGTTTGATGAATGATAATGACTCCTTTCAGCTCCGGTGCCGGGCGAGGTGGGATAGCTAAGTGAAGAAGCATCAAATAAGGTTGTTGTGCCATCAGATGCCATAATCTGACCGGTTAAAATAATATTCCCTCTAACAGTAATATCTTGATTTACCGTCAAATCTTGAACATCAACAGTAGGAGGGGCACCTCTCACAGGATAAACCTGTACTACTGTACCTGCTATTTGTGCATAGCTACCAATTTTTTGAACAAGTGCTTGAGCAGTATTTTGGTTCTTTGTATCTGTTCTGAAGTGAAAACCTCCTGCATTACTTATTGTCCAGGTACCTCCCCATGGTGTGCGATTATTAAAAGATGGAAGGTAGGTTGGGACAAGATCGCCAGATGTTGTGTTATCACCAATATTGTTGGGCCAAGAGGGTACCGCTGGGGTACCTACATGATTTGTTGGATCAGATCTATAGGCATAACTTGCCTGAATCAGCTGCTCTACACTGCTGGCTACTGCATTGATATTGGTTTCACGCAAATTTCTGTTCTGATTTGGAATGACCACTTGAGTGGCTAGAAGCGTAAAAATACAAATAGTGATTAGCGCCGGAATTAGGCTAACACCTGTTTGACGACGGGAAGATGATAATCTATGACTGCCTTTCCTTTTGCTCGTCATTTGTCCCATAGGTTATTTAGCTCCTTTGCCATGTAATAGCTAGCATACATGGCACTCCTTATCTATGTATTTTCTCTAACTAATTCCTTTACTGCGCCAAAGATCTTTCATGAAAAAAGGTGCCTTAAATACAATTATAGACCCACAATAGGGCGCCGATATTGCTAATTCACAAAGCTATGGGGCTTACACAGCTATATCACCACTGTTAACCTATAAGTGGACCAGTTAGCCCTAAATAAATATTAGCTGTCTATTTCTGTTGCCTGTTTCGCTACCCCTAGGCTACGGCATCTTATGGTGCTTACAGAAAACCATAAACCGCCCACCAAGCCCTAACCCGAAGGTTATTGCTTGGTGTTTTTAATCATTTGTTAGCTAGTTATTTAATTAAGTACTATTAATAAATACTTTCCTTTAGCTGAATCCTTCACAGGGGTTTCGTTGTTAATACAATGAGCAGATTCAAGCCCATCTATACTCACGGATAACCTGTCTTTCAAAAATTTACATGATGTCTCGTCATCTGTTTCATAGACCATATATGGTGCATTTTTCGCCATCTCGGGTACGACGGCTCCTCCTTGCTCAATCTTCTCGATTAGTCGCACAAATTTTGTGCCACCACCGCCAAAAATATTACCCCTGTTTTCGGGCTTAGGGGAATGTGAATCTGTCCCAACACCGCTATTTGCTCTTATTACGACCCAATCACCCATTGCTGAAGCAAATTCATTTTGAGCAATAACAATTTTATTTTTGGTGCTTAAATCAGCCCCCTGATTTAAAAAGGCTACGGTGGCAATCGCCGATATAGCCAAGGCTATAATAACTGGTACTAAGGTATTGCCGCGCGATTTTCTGGGTCTATATTCTGATCGCTTTCTACTGCTAAGTTTTGGTTCTGTTGCTGTTGTTTCTAGTTTTAACTTTGTTTGTTGTTGAGTGTGAGTTTTCATTGTTGTTACTCCTGTAATGTAATAATTTCCATATATTCATAACTATGAAGCCGGCAGTGCTGCACCGGTCATAAGTTCTAGAATGGGGTAAAATAGGGCACCTGCGATTAACATCAATACTGACATTAAATAGTAGCCAATTTGTCGAAACTGGCTTTCAACGCGGGTATTAAGTATTTTGGCGACCCGATCAAAGGCCTCGGTTAGCTGCACTCGGCCCTCACTGGGAGCTAGGGATAATAGGTAGTCACTAAACATGGGCTCAAATAGGGCATCTTTTAGGGCTACGGCTACGGCAAAGCCATCGGTAAGGCGTTGGCGCACTAAAAAGAGTCCGTAGGCCTGTCGCCTTTCGGTAAATACCCCTTCGCATAAAAGTATTATATCTGCCATATTCATACCGTTTTTTAGGCCATCTCGGGCAATTACACAAAACTGGTAAGCTACTAGGCGGTCATAGGCTAAATATATACCTAATTTATAGGCAAAATTCCTAGGCGTGCCGCGTAGTAGACCTCTATTAAAATAATAGACTATTAATATAAGTATATAGAAAAATATTAGGGGTCCTGTCCATTTGGCAAACCATTCAAAGTAACGAAAAAGCAGCATATCGCTATTAAATGATTCTAGGGTGGCGCGCTCCATATGCAAAATATAAAGCATAGCTAACATGCCAATAACAAAAACAAAGTATTGGTTATTGCTTTTAATGACGGCATTAAAAAAGGTGACTGATTCCTGTTTGCCATGCATTACAAGATTGATACCTGACTGGATATTGTCGTTTTTAAAGGCATTGCGTAATACGAGGGTATCACTGGGCGGGTAATATTTTTCCCAACCCTTGGTGCAGTCATTATAGGTGGTTAGGTCATGCAGTGATTGCTTGGCGAGGCCTTGTATTTGGGGGGTGCTGCCGGTGCGCCCTATATTTTGTAATATTTGCGCTAATGGCAGATTCATCTCCATTTGGATCAGCAGTATTTCTAGAAATTCTTTGCGATCATGCTCGTCAAACATTACCTTGCGATAGAGCTTTCTGTAGATAGTTATCAATGATTTTTTAAGTGCTTTTATCATTTAGTTACACCATGCTCACTGTTTTTGGTGTAGTGGTTTGTGAATCTGTGTGCCAGTAATGGCGAAGGTTTTCACTTTCAAAGCGATCAATACCCCGTTCAACAATCTGTGGATCTAAAATACCTTTAATGACTTTTTTGTAGGCATCTATATGCAGTGTGTCTATATCGTTTTCCCAGTAATAATCGACAATACCACCCCAGTCTTTTTGCATAATAAGATTTCTGATGGCCTGATTAATGGCTAATACTTCGGATACCACCATTTGCCCTGAAACGCCGGTGTTATCGCAGTGATTGCACCCCTGTAGATTGCGATATTTTATGTCTCCACCAAGACGGGTGGCGTAATGTTTGTGTATTTCAGGTTGTGGGTGCGTTGTAAGGGCGCAGTATTGACAGGTTACGGGAATTAATTTTTGCGCGACAATACCGAGTAATGTATCTGGGGCTGACATTTCTTCAACGGTCATACCCAGCTGAAGTAACCGATTTAGGCACATTATCACTCTGCCACAGTGAATGGTGCCGGTGGTTAGTTTGCCTTCGGTGGCCTTTTCTTTGGTGAAGGACATCATCAGTTCGTCGCGAAGCTCGCCAGAATTAATTACATCGGGGTCCATACGCATGGTTTGTATCATTAATTCGCGTATGCCCTGTTCGGCGTCAGGGCCATCACGATGCATCTGGATATGGGTCACATTGGGCAGTAGAACTTCTACGGGGTCCTCATAGGACAAAATGGCGCGATCGGACATATCGGCTAGAAGGGCGGTGAGGGTGGTGGATTTGCCGGAATTTGTCGGCCCGCCAATCACCAGTAAGCCGGAAGTTTTAGTGGTAAATCCACTGATAATATCAAGCTGTTTATCGGAATAGCCGCAGTCGCTTAGTTCTATTCGGTCATGGGCATTGCGGATTCTAAAGGTCATTGAGGTGCCACGAGCCTCGGGCAATGAGGCCAGTCGAACTAGATAGCTTTGACCCTTATGTTTATATTGAAAGGAGGCATCATTGCCTTTGCGGTCATCTATATTGGTGCTGCCATAGAGTTCGCCGGTAAAGGCGGCGCGATAGATATTATAGGCGCCCTCATAGCTAATTCTGGCGGCTGAGATGAGTATTTGGTGTTTGCGAAACCTAATCCATGAGGAGGAGGCGTTTTTTTGTGAATCATGGGTTAAACTGCCGCCTTCAATAAAGCTGTCCTGCCAAACATGTAGGTGAATGTCAGAGACGCCTTGGGTAATGGCCCTGACAATTAATTCTTCTACACCCATATTGGGTGTAACAGGGGACCAGGTTTCGTCGACAGTTTTGGCGGTAATTGAGCCTTTAAATGATTGGTAAACGGCTTCGGTAATTTGCCTTACTTTGGGCGACCAGCCAGTTGATTTGATCACCATACGCACCAGTTGATTAAGCATGCGTGGGCGCTTAATATCTTTTACAAAATAGATATCACCTGCCTCTGTTACCAGCGCGTGTAAATCTCGATGTTTTTTGATGTAGGTGGTCAAGGCGATATTTTGTGAGAGTTTTATCCCTAAAATTTCGGTAACGTCGGTTATGATCTCTGCTTCTTCATCCATGCTGTTTACCTTGGCCAGATATACTGTTGGGTGGATGTGGGTGTTTTTAGCTGGATACTAAATTGACCTTTGTTGCCTGCGACAGGGGAGACACTAAGCAATTTATAAGGTTTTCCGTTATAGATAAAAGGCTGACCTTCAAGAGCGGGAATTGAAACACCTGCGGTATTTTTAAAAATAACTTTGCCTGCGGTAATGCCGTTATCACTGGATGCTGTGGCAAATACAGGGATTAGTTGGCTATTCCTATGGTTATCACTGTCTGTCTTGTTGTTTGCTTGGCTACCAAAATTTAGAGGCTCCATAGTATTAATTGATTTATCTTTTGCCTGTTTTAGGTGTTTAACTACCCGATGAATTAACTGATGGTTGGGGTCGTTGCTTGTGAGTTCATTGATAGCCTCGGTTGGATAGCCGCTTAATTTTTGTAGGCTATCCATTAGTTTTATCAGTGATTCAGCCTGTTTTTTTTGTTCATATGAATTAAGTAGAGCCTGTTCTTTTGCATTTAAAGTGACCTCTAAACCATTGTCCTGAGCCATTGGGGTATGGGAAAAGGTAGAGAGTAAAAGAATAACTACCAGATTGTTTCGGATTAGATATTTTTGACTATTCATAATGTATTACTCGACTGAGTGTGAATATCTATTTCAAGTTGTGCATTTAAAAGGTCAAAATTATTGGGGTTAAACTGGAGTGACCCTTTTTTAAACGCGGTGGCATAATCTGTTAGGCCCTCAGACAAAATACTTAAGACTGCAGTGTTGAGATTTTTGCCTTGAAATAAAACGGTTACTTGCTGTTTATTGCCATCGTTTTTGGTTGAAAGAATATTTAACCGCCAGCCTATAATCTGGCTTAGTAATTCAAGTCTTTCGATGGTTTTTAAATGGTCTTTTCTTTCGGTGGTTTGTGCTGGTTTTGCCTCTAACGGAATATCAAGTTGCCATTGATTTTTTTTGTGACTGACTTTAAGACCGTTGGTGCGCGTGATTTCATCTAGCCGAGCATTGCCGCATCCCAGTTGATTTTTTTTGATATTGCTCATGTGCTCACCTACAAAAACTAGGCGCTTTTGGTTAATCTGGATAGTTTTTAAGCGGCAGGTTCTAAGAAAATCAATGGTGTTTCCGGTTACCCATGGCGTAATTGCGGCAAACAATTGGGTCGCATTATTATCGAGAATTACCTGCGGTACTTTTGGTACTTCTTTAACCACAGTGGCTGTTGGCAATCCACTGGATTTGATGCCCAAATCCAAAAAAGACTCGCTAGTCTCCATCTTTGTTTTTTCGATATTGACGCTATACAAAGGACTAAATAGAAAGGCTATGATTAGCACAGGCACTAAAGTGATAACCACTGGAATAAGTAGTCTCGAGTGAAATAGCTTATTGGCTATTAGGGCGAGGTTAATAGCTTTATAGCGATATTTTTCCGCCTCAGATTCAACGGTAAATAATATCAAATCACAATTAACGATAAAGTTTTGGCTGGCCAATTCTTCATAGGCATGACCGCCAGCAAGAATGGCTATTTCTACATTTTTTTGTTTTTGTAGATAGGCTATTGCTCGATCTGAAGGCCTAACCCGTTCTTCAACAACAATGCCTTCATTTATTTTGGCTATATAGACTGCATGATCCAAGGGAAACACGACATACTCATATTTATCGAGCTTTTCATTGCCCTCTATTTGCGCCAAAAGTGAAATGCCCTTGTCGGGCGATACCCAGCAGCTTCCATCAATCAGCAGCACATGGCTACATCTGTATGATTTGGCAAAATCAACGATGTTTTTAGCCATGCGTAATTTGCTGCCACCTACGGATTCTTCTCTTGCTTGGTACACCAGTTGAAATTCATGTTCATTGATACTGGTAGGGAGGATAACTGCACCCTCATGGGATGCGCTTGAGCTAAATTGTTGCTCATAAGTATTCTGGTCTGTGGTTTGATTGGATGATTGGCTCATAGAATCAAGCCTCTACTTTGATAGGTAAGCGGTGAGTACAATAATGGTTTCACGGCGTCGCTGTTGTTTATCTCTGCCGTCGCCAAAGATAGGTAATATGTGATTTTTCGATTGATTGTTGGAATATGTTTTTCTTGTTAAGCCACCAATAATCAATGTTTCGCCGTTCTTAACTTCGGTTGGTATCACAAATTGCTCACCTAGCTTGATCTGGCCAATTTCTGCATTAATTTGGTATTCAGGCAAGTTTGAGTTAGTAGAGTTTGACTGTGTGACTCTTTCTCTGGTTAAGGATTTCAAATAGGGTTCATTATCAGTAGTGGAAATAATCATATGTAAATTAATTTTTTCACCAATAATGGAGGGCAGAACCTGAATAATCGATTCTTTAAATGCTGGGCTTTTAGATTTAAAGTCATCGGTAGGAGCGATTTCTTCCCAGCGATTAAGGCTGGTGGTTCTTATGTCGCCAGCTTCATTATTTTTAAGTAATAGGGTGCCTTTGTTAGCCAAAGTGGCTTTGCCGCTGTTGGCGAGGGCTTTAAGCATGATATTGCTGTCATATTCGTTTTTGACAGAGGTTATGGATAAGAGATAGGGTGCGCTTGCAGCACTACTTAAAATATCAGATGTCGCTCTGGATGTGACATTTACTCCTGTTTTTTTAAGTACCGCGATATCTAGCGCTTTTTGATAGGTTTCAAACAGTTCCACTGAGTAAATATCGAAGGCTAAATGTATGGTGCGACCAGCAATGGCATTGATGGTCATCAGGGCATTTTTTACCTCTTTTTGGATATTTGGTGGTGCTGAAACCAATATAGAATTGGTTGATTTTATGATTGAGTAGGTAGGTTTTTTGTTTGATTTATCGCCCGCTTTCATTTTGCCTATAAGTTTTTCCATTATCTGTTTTAACTCATTTAAGCTGTTACTACTAATGGAAAGACTGGTTGTAGTTGAGCCAGATTGTGATGAGTTATTTGATGCGTCATTGCCGCTACTGCTAGTTACCATGCCCGATGGTGTTAGATTTATATTCTTTTGCCCTAAAATAAAATAGATAGGGTAGTTAATGACTTGCCAATCAGAAAATGTGACCACGCCATTTGCTATGCTGTATGACCAGTTGGCTTGTTCGCAGATGGTATCTAGGTGCTGTTTAAAGGTTTTTGCTTTTGGGTTGGCTTTTACAGCAGGACCGTTGCTTGCAACCTCAAATCGCACCGGTTGATTGTGAAGTATGGATAATAGGGCGGTCTTGGCGTCAATATTGCCCGAATAGGTGGCTTCTAAGGGGTGGTTAAGCCAGGGGGCTGCCTTTGGGACTCGGATAAGTGTTGGCTTTTGTGAGGTATCAGAGACAGAGGTACCCTGTTTTAGGCTGATTAATTTAGCCTGGTTAATGGCTGCTTCTGGCTCGATTTCTTCAGCGTTTTGATTTTGTTTAAAATTGTTGCAGCCTAGTATTAATAAAATAAGCAGGCTATAGATTATTTTGTGGCTTATATTTTTATGGGGCGACATAATTATTGACCCTTATCGCGTTTGATACTGGCTAGGAAATCAATTGACTGATCAAGCTGATGCACATGGGCGCGTACTTGGTAGTTTTTTTCTATTATTTTAAGAATCCCAAAAATACCTTTTTCAACATTGACCTTGTAGGCTATTGGGATAAGCCAATCGATATATTCTTCATCTGTACCAAAGCTCCATTGCCCCATTTGGTAGCCGCAATCAGCAATTTCTCGTTGTATATTTTTCTTTAGGCTGCCTTTTCTGATTTCAAACTCAGTGCATGATCTTTTGGCTGTAGGGGATGGCTTGATTTTTTTAGGCTTGGATTGGCTTTGTGGTTTTGTGGTTTGATTTAGCCGCTTTAGAACATTTTCTAATGTCTGTTGGGTGCTAATTGGCTTATTTTGACTGGGTGCCTTAAGGCTTAAATGGTTAGTGCTAGCGGTTTCTTTTGTTGAGCTAGGTTCAATTTCAGCATAAACATGAACACCATGAGTGAGGTAGTTATTTTCTATAAGGTTGGTGACTTCTGTATCCAGTTGTATTCGTTCAGATGCAATACCCTCTGCGATGAGACTATCCGCAATGACCTGTGCTCTTTGTAGCGCTAATTTCTCGGTGGCCAAAAATGTTTTAGATTGTGAAATGCCGATAATTTTAATATTTGTGGCAGAGGGCAGTAGGGCAAGCTTCGGTAATATTTTATCTGTTTCATCAGGTATCTCTCGGTCATACTTGGATGGTGCAAACTCAATAAAGCCAATAACCCTCAAATTGTTTGATAGCTGATTATAGTCATCTGTGTTTACTTCTGATGTGTCGCTAGCGCTTTTTGGTGGTGTAGATGTTACCCATACGCCATGAAGTAACTCGCCTTCATCTTTAAAGTTTTCATGTTCGCCATCTGTTTCAATACGATCGACTGATATGCCTTTTCGAACCAGTGCTTTTTTAATAATTTCTGCTCTGCTTAAAGCAAGCTGTTTTGAGGCAAAAGAGGTTCGCGACTGTGAATGGCCAGTCAGTGTTATCAGGTGGACTTGAGCTGTCTGCTCTATATTCTCAATAAGACGATCAAGAGCGTTGGGTAGCTGTTGTTGATAATTTCCCGGCTGAAATTCAACGAAATACTCAAGGTTACTGTGGTGATTGGCGGCTGTTTTACTGCTAGTTGCGATGGGTATAACTAATAGGGTAAACAACAAAAAGAGACTGATTGGCAACCTGATTAAGAATATATTTAATTGGGTCGTTAGTAGATTAAAATCTTGTGAATTGACAAGGCATAGAGTGCGAGATTGAAACTGTTTTTTAAGTAAAGTATCCATACTCTATCTTTCTTCCATATATACTCATTTCTGCTTAAATGAGGTTTACCATCCATGTAAATCTATTTTTAAATCAGTAACATCAATGTTACCTATTTTGCTGGTGCTAAAGAGTCAGGCTAATACCCCTAACACCATTATTGTAGCAGATGTAACTTCGGTTTTTTGTAAAAACATACAATAAAGAATAAAAAATTAAGCTTTGTCCTCTAAGAGGGCTATGGTTCGCCAATAAAAGTGAAGGCGCCATAGTGGCCAGTAAAACTCCTTTTTAAGAATCTTCGCTTCAGACTATATAGATGATTCCAGCGATTCATTCGCTCTGCCACTATGTCACGTTCAATTCATCGTAAAGTTGTTATATTTATTTCTGGTTGTAGTTTATTGCTCTCAGTTATTCTGGTTATATTTTTACGATAAGAAGGTGATCATTAAGTTTGCGCGAGAAAATAAATATTAGAATTATCCTAAAGAATTCAATTTCCTTGTAACATTCCATTTTTGACTTTCGTATCATTATTTTTTAACTTTCTTATATTCATTAAAGTTGAATTGGGTACATTAATTTTTATATGCAATAATGTATAATAAATTATATCTATGGGGTGCATAAAAAAAAGCTATAACACAAACAATCTATTGAAAAATAACGCTTTTATTTGTCTATACTGCGTTATATGCGTTCAATTTTGACCTCTCAAATCCACCAGTTGTTATATGTCATTTTTTTACTGACTAGGGTGGCTTTATGCCTTATTTACTAGCGGCTACTGTTGGTATTTTCATTGCTTCGTTTATGCCTATTTTTATTTCGCCTGAGTTTCTTTTTGTGGCGATTGTATTGTGTTTAATTTTTAGTAGATTGGATGGGTTTTTTTTATATTTATGCTGTTTTTTACTGGGAATGCTTTGGGGGTTTAGCTATGGCTATCAGACGTTTAGCAGTCAGCTGTCCGATCAATATGATAAGCAAGAATTTATTATTCGTGGGTCAATTGATGGGTTTGTAGATAAGCAGGATCATCGCCTGCGATTTAAGGTGTTGGTTGATTCGGCACATCTAAATGATTCAAAAACTATTACTCTAGCCAGTAATGATCTTAATTATTTACTTTTAAGTTGGTACGGAGACGATGAAGTAAAATCTGTGGTTGAGGCTGGTAGTTTTTGGCAGTTAGTCGTCCGATTGCGAAAACCAAGAGGTATGCTAAATCATAGTGGCTTTGATTATCAGGCTTGGCTTTTTGAAAATGCTATTTCAGCTACCGGTTATGTGGTTACGTCTGAATTAAATCAGCCGTTAACTGCATCCAGCTGTTCAGTTTTATGTCGGCTTAATAGCCAGATAAGTAGATTGCGTGAACGTATTTTAAATGCGATTAATTTATCTAATCTAAGCTTGCGAAACAAAGCTGTTATAAGTGCTTTAACTGTGGGTAATAAGCATGGTTTGGCACCTTGGTGGATCGATTTAACTAGGTTTGGAATTGTGCATCTAATGGTTATTTCAGGTCTGCATATTGGGCTGGTAGCTGGGCTTGGATACTGGGTAGGGTCTTTTTTTGTTAGGCTATTTTTATTGGGCGTTGGGTTTTGGCCAACGGTTTTGAAGCCGTCTAAATTTATTCTTAATATAGCGCCAGTAACAGGTTTAGTGGCAGCTATTTTTTATAGTTTACTTGCGGGTTTTACGCTGCCGACTCAGAGAGCTTTAATAGTTGTCAGTTTGATAATGCTGTCAAAAATTTTCTACCTACGAGTGCGTGCAGATAGTATTTTTATCTGGTCGCTATTTTTGATTGCTTTATTTCAGCCATTGGCTGTGTTGAGTGCAAGTTTTTGGTTGTCCTTTTCTGCTGTTTTAATCCTTTTGCTTTTCTTTTCGCCGCGTATATTTGTAGGTTCTAAGGCCAGACAAATTATCTTATCTCAGGGTATACTTTTTGTTGGAATGGCTGCTCCATTGATGTTTTTTATCGGGCAAATTTCTTGGTTAAGTATATTGGCCAATATAGTAGCTGTCCCCTTAGTGTCATTCATTACTGTTCCGCTTTGCTTGCTGGCGGGGTTATTTTATTTTTTATATCCTTTTTTGGCTGAGGTTTTTTGGCAATGGGCGGGTCATTCCATTTCAGGCCTGTGGTATCTATTTGATTTTTTGCCGCAAGAATGGGGGTTATTTAGTTTTTCTATTCCTCATTCTGGGGCTCTTTTTGTCACTTTATGTTTAACTGCCAGTTGTTTTCTGATGCCCAAGGGCTTATTAAGTCGCTGGTTGTGCCTTTTACCTCTGTGCTTGCTTTTGTCGGCACATAAAACTCGTCCGCCATTGCGCCTTTCTGTTTTAGATGTAGGGCAGGGGCTTGCCGTTGTGGTTGAGGTTGAGGATAAGTTAATGGTCTATGATGCAGGTCCTGCTTATAGCAAACAATTTAACGCGGGTTCGGCTGTTGTTGCTCCGTTTGTACGAAATCGTGGCTTTAAGGCTGTTGAAAAGTTAATTATTAGTCACGGTGATATGGATCATTCAGGTGGTTTTTTTGGTCTTAATGATGCAATAAAGGTTAAACAGAATTTTTTGGCGCCAGGATATTTTCAAGCGCTAGCAAAGCAATCTTATAAGGCCCAAAATACGTCAGAATGTGAAAGCTCAAAACACTGGGCTTGGCCTGTTGGGGGAACTTTTGGTTTTGCCAAAGAGTGGGTTTATTTTGATTTTCTACTGCCCATAAAGCAAACCCCTAATCAATTAATACCGGATGGTAATAATTTTTCTTGCGTATTGTTAATCAGCTGGCGCGACAGACGTATTCTTTTGGCTGGCGATATTGAGAGGTCGGCTGAAGCTAATTTATTGCAGCATTACCATCTTCCTCCTATTACTGTGTTGATAGCGCCGCATCACGGGAGTAAAACATCTTCTAGTCAGCCCTTTGTTGATATATTGGCGCCCGAACATGTGGTTTTTTCAGCAGGCTATAAGCATCATTTTGGGCACCCTCATACAATGGTTGTCGGTCGTTACCAAGCGTCTGGTGCAACTTTATGGAATACGGCAACAAATGGTGGTATTAGTTTTGAGTGGGATAATAGTGGGCGCCTTGAGGTTTTGAGCGCAAGAAATGACGGCAGACAGTTTTGGTGGCGTTAAGCTTTATATCTTTTGAGTTGTATCCTTCTTAAGTGGTGGATTTTTTCTCTGTGAGATAGGGCAACTGTATTGTTTGTGTTAAAGTTCAATTTTAAACAATTCAAGCGACTTTCTTTGATGTTTTTGGTTTTAAAATATCTTTGTGAGATTGTGTTAAACCATTGTAAGCTAACGAATTGGTTGTAATTAATAAGAGCAAATTTATGACAAAGGACAACAATTCTTCGGGGCTTCAGACATATCTTCGTCTTCTTCGGTATGTGGGGCGTTACTGGCTTGCCTTTCTGGTTAGTGTATTTGGCCTCTTTATGCATTCTGCAGCGGAGATTGCTTTTGTAGATTTACTTGGCTATATCACTGATACAGTGGGCGCAATGAACTCTGCCTCAGATGCTGGCTCTAATTTGCCCTCTGCTGGCATTACCTCGTCAATAGCGAATGCTTTTTATGGGGATTCCACACTTGCCAATGGCGCTGTAGTTATCCCAATATTTTTGATCGCTATAAGTATATTTAGAGGTTTGGGTTATTTAGTTGGTAGTTACGGCTTGGCCTATGTGTCTAATTTTCTAGTTCATGCGCTGCGTGCCGATATTCTCACTAAGTATCTTCATTTGCCATCTGATTTCTTTCATAGATCGATGTCTGGGCATCTGGTGTCTGTGGTGACATTTAACGTACAGCAGGTTACAGAAGCGGGAACTAGGGCGATTAAAACAATGTTGCAGCAGGGTAGTTTGGTGCTGGGCTTGATGGGTTATTTGTTTTATATCAACTGGAAACTGACGTTATTTTTTATTGCAGTGATGCCATTTATTGCCTTTTTGGTGTCTATTGTCAGTAAACGCTTTCGTTTAATTAGCACGCGTATTCAGTCCGCTATGGGTGATGTGACTCAGGTGACTCAAGAGGTAGTTAACGGTTATCGAGAAGTGCGAATGTTTGGTGGCGCTGATGTGGAACGGGCTCGTATGGAGGCAGCCAGCCATAATAATCGTCGGCAAAATATGAAGATGGCGTTTACTGAGGGTTTAAGTAACCCTCTGGTGATGTTGATTGTTTCTCTTGCTTTTGCGGCTATCACCGCATTTATGTTGAGCCCCAGTATATTGTCTTCAATGACAGCCGGTAGTTTTATAACCTTTTTGGTGGCCTCTGGTATGTTGGTTAAGCCTATTCGTCAGATGACGGAAATAAATAGCGCCATTCAGCGTGGTATTGCGGCAGCTCAATCAATCTTTGATGTGTTAGATTCTGATTCTGAAGTTGATTCTGGGACTGTTCAGATTAAATCAGCGAAGGGTCGATTTGACTTTCGCGATTTGAATTTTAGCTACCAGAGTAGTAAAAAACAGGTTTTATCTGATATAAATTTTGCTGTTGATGCTGGGCAAACTATTGCTTTGGTGGGTTCGTCGGGTAGTGGTAAATCTACGCTCGTTAATTTGATACCAAGATTCTATAACTTAAAACAGGGTGCTATTTTGTTAGATGGTACTGATATTAAGGACTATTCTTTATCAAGTTTACGTCAGCAAATAGCGATTGTTAGCCAAAAAGTCACCTTATTTAATGGCAGTATTTACAGCAATATTGCCTATGGTGACCTAGTTGATAAGTCTGCTGTGGAGGTTAAGGCTGCCGCAAAAATGGCCAATGCCCATGATTTTATTGAGTCCATGCCAGATGGATACGAAACCCTAATAGGTGATGATGGTGTTATGTTGTCTGGTGGTCAAAGGCAGCGTATTGCTATCGCCAGAGCAATTTTAAAAGATGCACCTATATTGATATTGGATGAGGCTACATCGGCGTTAGATAATGATTCTGAGCGTTATATACAGGCTGCTTTGGAAGGTTTGATCAAAGATAGAACCACCTTTGTCATAGCTCACCGTCTGAGCACGGTTGAAAAAGCGGATCGAATCTTAGTGATGGAAAAGGGGAGAATTGTTGAGCAGGGCTCTCACAAAGAACTTTTGTCACTGTCAGGTCGATATGCCCAGCTTTACTGTCAAGAGTTTGAAAGTACTGATGACGCTGTAGTCTAATCGAGGCGGATATGGATAGCATTCAAACCCGAATTATTAGAGCTTGGCATACCCAGTATTCGTGGGTTCTCTTATTGCTCCCTTTTTCATGGGTTTTTCGTGTTTTGGTATTTTTTCGCCGTTTTATCTTGCGGCTTATCAATCAGGGGCACGCTTTTTCATGTCCGGTTGTTGTTGTAGGTAATATTTCTGTCGGTGGTTGCGGTAAAACACCGCTGATAATTGCCCTGTCTAATCAGTTAATTAATCGAGGTCTAAGTGTTGCCATTGTCAGCAGAGGCTACGGTGCCATATCGGATGATTATCCATTGCAGGTCGAGTTAAATTCATCGGTCTCTGAGTGCGGTGATGAGCCTTTGCTAATAAGGCATAGCCTGCCATCAGATAAGAGTATTGTGGTGGTTGATCCAGACCGTAGGCGAGGGGTTAACTATGCGCTTGACCATTTTAACTGTGATTTGGTTTTATGTGACGATGGTTTGCAGCACTATCAATTACATCGTGATGCTGAAATAGCGGTTATTGATGGTTCTCGAGGGTTTGGTAATAAACAGTGTCTGCCAGCAGGCCCGCTAAGAGAGCCGATTGGGCGGTTAAATTCTGTAGATTTTGTGGTTGTAAATGGTGAGCATAGTCTCGGAAATGGCATTAGTGTAGATGCGTCATTTCATATCAAGCCCATCCATTTTCGCAATTTGTCCACTGGCGAGGTTATTGATGTTCATGAATGGTCAGGTTCAAAAACTGTGCATGGGCTCGCTGCTATAGGTAACCCCAAGCGTTTTTCTAATACGCTAGAGTCTCTGGGGTTTAAGGTAATATTACTTGGATTTGATGATCATCAGGTTATGACCTATTCTGATCTTATGTTTGAGGATGATTATCCGGTGATAATTACCGCTAAGGATGCTGTTAAATTTTCTGAGACAGAGTTAACCGATGTTTGGGTACTTGATGTAGAAGCTGAAATATCCTCAGATTTCGTCAATAACCTTTTAACTGCTGTGAATTTAAGCTAATCCATTTTAGGAACAAATATGCAATTTATTGTAGTGATACCTGCACGTTACGCATCCGCCAGATTATCAGGCAAGCCGTTGCGTGATATTAAGGGTAAATCAATGATTCAGCGTGTCTGGGAGCAGGCCTCTAAGAGTTCTGCTGATCGAGTGGTTATAGCAACGGACGATCAGCGCATTGAGGCTGTTGCTCAAGCGTTTGGTGCCGAAGTATGTATGACCCGAGTAGATCATCAGTCTGGCACCGATCGTCTGCAAGAGGTGGCTGACCGTCTTAGCCTAGACCCTCAGCAAATTGTGGTCAATGTGCAGGGGGATGAACCGATGATTCCACCTGCAGTGATTGATCAGGTAGCGAATAATTTAGCGGCTAGCGACGATGCTGGTGTGGCAACGCTTTGTGAGCCAATCGATTCGGTGGAGGATTTCTTAAATCCTAATATTGTGAAAGTGGTGGTAGACACCAATAAGATAGCTTCCTATTTTAGTCGTGCACCTATTCCTTGTTCTAGAGATGCCTTGAAAGTATCGCAAAATTCTGTCCCAGTTGAAGCTAAAAGACATATAGGAATTTATGCCTACAGGGTGGGTTGTCTCAATCAATTTATTGGATGGGATACTGCTCCTCTGGAGCGTCTTGAGAGCCTCGAGCAGTTGCGTTTTTTGCATAATAATATCGGTATTCATGTGATGGATGCGGTTGCCCCTGTCCCTGGCGGTATAGATACTGAAGATGATTTAAATAAATTAATTAACATTCTATAAACAATAGGTTATAGATTATATCTAAAATATAAGTTAAGAATATTTTATGTCACACATATCAGTTTTGTTTGTTTGCCTTGGCAATATATGCCGCTCCCCTACAGCCCACGCTGTGTTTCAATCTATGGTCGATAAACAGGGTTTAAGCGATCATATATTGATTGATTCTTGCGGTACTGGAGACTGGCATATTGGTCGTGCGCCGGATCCACGATCACAACATCATGCATTGATGCGTGGTTACACTATGAATAACCTTCGTGCCAGAGGGGTTGGCCACAGCGACTTCGATCAGTTTGACTATATATTAGCCATGGATAGCCAAAATTTAGTTGATTTAGAGGCTATGCGGCCTAATGATTTTAACGGCGAGTTAGGTCTATTTCTTAATTTTTGTCGCCATCCGCATTTTACTGAGTACTCTGATGTTCCTGATCCCTATTACGGCGGTAGCCAAGGTTTTTCCTTAGTACTTGATCTAATTGAAGATGCTTCATTAGAGCTTCTACGGCAAATTAAGGAGCGTCTATGACAGAGGCATTGCCGGCTGAGCTTACAATAGAACAGTCTATAGATTTAAAGCCCTACAATAGTCTATCTATCTCTGCGGTAGCTGAATATTTTTGTGTTGTTGATCATATCGATCAGTTACACAGAGCCTTAAATTTTGCCCACAAAAACAAGCTTAAGGTCACGCCACTAGGCGGTGGCAGTAATCTGGTGATAGCTTCCGATATATCGGGCTTGGTTCTACAAATTAACCTCAAAGGCTTAACGATTAAGCCTGTTGAACGGGATATGCTCGATATTTGCTTTTCCGCGGGTGAAAATTGGCATGCTATGGTGAGCCATTGTCTTGAAAATGGTTGGTATGGCTTGGAAAATCTCGCACTTATACCTGGTAATATGGGTGCGGCACCTATACAGAATATTGGCGCCTATGGGGTTGAACTGTGTGAGTTCTTACAGTCTGTTGAAGTTGTTGAGGTAGCCACAGGTAAGGTGCTAACTCTATCCTGTGAAGACTGTGAGTTTGGCTACAGAACCAGTATTTTTAAACAGGCGGCAAAAGATAGCTATATTATTACTGCCGTCACATTGCGTCTAAGTAAAATGCCTCGGGTTAATATTGAATATCCCTCTTTAAAGGCTTCGCTGACTAGTGACCAGCCAACCCCCAAGGAGATATACCAAGCTGTTTGCAAGATTCGTCGCAGTAAGCTACCTGACCCCGCCGAAATTCCCAATGTAGGTAGTTTCTTTAAAAACCCTATCGTACAGTCTGAGATGGCGGCTAATTTAGCTGTCGATTACCCAGAGCTTCCTATATATCCTTATTCTGTATCGAGCTCAAAGTTAGCCGCAGCCTGGTTGATTGAGCACTGCGGCTTTAAGGGTTGCCGTCGAGGTGATGTTGGTGTTCACCCGCATCAAGCATTAGTTTTAGTCAATTATCAGGGTAATGGGTCGGCCATATTAGCCCTTGCCGATGAAATAAAACTACAGGTATTACAGACATTTTCCGTTGAATTAGAAATAGAGCCGCGTATTTATGGCACTATAACTTAGGGATTGATTAGCACCGATTAGCCAAGGTAAATGTTATGACCCCTTTTAGATTAATGGATAATTCCATGGACATGGGTGAACAGAGATGAAGCTATCTTCTTTTGGCAAAAAGTTAACCAGTGGCTCAGGTATCGTAGGGTTAATGGAAGACTTAGGATCCGCGCTTAATGAAAACCCTGAAATGATTTTTATGGGGGGTGGAAATCCGGCACGAATTCCAGAAATGGAAGCTGTTTTCAATAATCAGTATAAAAAGTTATCTGCTGATCCTGAGCAGCTTTATAGCACCACCGGTGTTTATCAGTCACCTCAAGGCGAGTTAGGTTTTAGGCGTGATATTGCTGTCATGCTGAAAAATCAGTTTGGTTGGCAGGTCAGCGAAGCTAATATCGCTATTTCCAATGGTAGCCAATCTGCTTTTTATATTTTGTTCAATTTATTGGCAGGTCAGATGCCAGATGGTACTTTTAAATCAATACACCTGCCATTAACCCCAGAATATATTGGCTACAACGATCTTGGGTTATCCGAAAAATTCTTTACAGGCAGTAAGCCAGATATAGAGCTTATTGGTGATCATCAGTTTAAGTATCATGTCAATTTTGATGAATTATCTGTGGGTGAGGATACAGCAGCATTCTGTGTCTCGAGACCAACCAACCCCACAGCGAATGTATTAACTGACAATGAGATAAGCCATCTCGACCAAATTGCCCAACAGGCAGATATCCCTCTCATTATTGATGGTGCCTATGGGGTGCCTTTTCCCAATATAAATTTTGTTGATGCCGCGCCTCATTGGAATAGCAATACAATATTGGTTTTAAGTCTCTCTAAATTAGGTTTGCCCGGGGTTAGAACCGGTATTGTTGTGGCTAGCAAAGAAATTATTCAGGCATTTAGTAGTGCTAATACTGTCATTAATTTAGCCAGTGGCAATATTGGTCCATCGTTGACTCGCGAGCTATTTGCCTCAGGAAAGATAGTTGAGTTAAGTAAAAAGTATGTGCAGCCTTTTTACCAGCAACGCTCACAACAAGTAATGGCCTTATTCAAACAGACTATGAGTGATATTCCATGCCGCATTCACCTATCTGAGGGGGCTATTTTTCTCTGGTTATGGTTTGAAGGTCTGCCGATTACCAGTGAAGAACTGTATCAGCGTCTTAAGCAAAGAGGGGTATTGGTCGTTTCTGGCCACCATTTCTTTGCTGGTATAGATCATCAATGGCCTCATCAGCACGAATGTATTAGGGTATCCTATGTGCAGAATCTAAATGCCATTGAGCAGGGCGTAAAAATAATAGCTGAAGAAGCAAACATAGCCTATCAGCAAGGGTAGGGGGAATAGAGTGACCACAGCGCGTTATTCAAAAATAATAGAGGTGCTAAACCAAAGACAGCCTGATTTGGCCGTTGTTACTGATTCTGTACTTAAAGGGCAGAATTTATCCGCCATTATAAGAACCTGTGATGCCGTGGG
>JAQWMF010000014.1 GCA_029246925.1 Porticoccaceae bacterium | reverse complement strand
ATTCATAATGCTGGGGTCAGTGGTTCAAGTCCACCCGTAGCTACCCTTTAGTCAACTTTAATCTCTTGGTTCACATTAATTACCCTCAATGGCGAATTGTAAGTACTACAAATCAGCTGAGATTTATAAACATTTCCATAGAAATACGAACCTGCCAAAAAAACTAATTTTTTTGGACTATTCTTGCTAGAAGAGCAAGAGGTATGGGCATTGGTCATTCTAGATTGCTTATTTTTGATGTTTGTATTTGCTGATATTTGTCATTGCAAAAAATAAGTGTTTTGGGGAATTTTAAAAAAATATTTCTCAATTTGGAATGAACAGTTCTTAGCAGTTGATATTGGGATTCCAATATTTGAGAAGGTGCTAATGGCCTGTTTGTAAAATGTCTTAGATTTACACCTGCGGTCAATATGGAAATATTGCCTGCACTAAATATTGGCTGGATGCCCATTTATTATGGTTAAAAGAGTACTCGTAGTTGATGACGAATCGTTTAGTAGAACAGTTATTGTCGCCACATTAAGAGTTCATGGCTTTCATTGTATCGAAGCTAAACATGGTGATGATGCACTGAGACTACTAAACAAGGAAAATTTTACGTGTGATTTAATTCTTACTGATCTTAGAATGCCTGTCTGCAATGGAATAGAGTTTATTAAAAAGATTCAGAGTGGCAAAGAGGCCCCCGAAAGCACTAAGGATATCCCTATCATTGTTTTGTCCGCTGAAGAGGGAGCCATGATTGATGAAGCAGTAGAATTAGGCATTAGTGGCTATTTTATTAAGAAGGAACCTGTCGAGGTTCTAGTGCCCAAGCTAAAGCAGCTATTGGGCTTGGTAGATTAGAATTAAACACTGTTCATTGTGAAAAAAACAATTCTTGTTGTTGAGAATAAAACGCTAAGTAGAACCATCATAGTTCGCATATTGGAATTTCATGGTCTTCATTGCATTGCTGCAGAAAATGGTCAGCAGGCCTTGGAGTTATTAACCATTAGTCACTGTGACTTGATTCTTACTGATTTGAGAATGCCAGTTGTCGACGGTGTTGAGTTTATAAAAATAGTTCGAAAACGAGAAAAACTTATTGGTAATAAACCCATTCCTATTGTGGTTTTATCTGCAGAAAGAGGTGATATGGTAAATGTTGCCAAAGAATATGGCATTAGTGATTGTTTTGTAAAATCTGCACCATTTGATAAGCTGGTCCCCAAATTAAAACGGTTATTAGGCGAAATAGTTTGGGATCGACAGCGCCACCCCCACTAAATAGTTTTCTTTAATTTAAACCAAAAAAATAGCCCCTAATGGGGCGTCGAATGCAGGAAGCAATCATTGTTGTTTCACTGTGATTTAACTGATCGATTTAGAGGTCTTTTACCTGTTTTGGTTTAGACCATAATGCTAAAAGAAAGGGTGATGCAGTTCACAATATTAGTGAATTACTTAACACTATTTACGTTAAAATAACTTTAATTTTAGGCGTCTAAAATTAAAGTTTAGAATGCTGTTGGGAAAAGTATATGGGTAGCAATGCACCTACCTATTTAGGCGCATTGTTACCTCGTTTGTATTATGGGTTATACGTTAGCTGATTGATGTGCTCTATAAATGCTTTGATTTTTTGCTCATCAACCTCTCCACCCGTGAAGTAGGGGAATTTAATTAATGGTTGTTGTTGCAAGAAATCTTCAATCTTAGCCTCTTCAACGGGCTTTCCTTCTGGCGTCATAGCCTTGATCCACTTCGGCATAAATTCTATGAGTAGTGGCTTGAGTTGCGGATTGCTCCAAAACTCTGAGAAGAAGCTGAATACTGTCATCTTGTAATTAAGCTTTTCGCTATTGTTTAGGTTTAGTTCACCCTTAAGTCGGATATCGCGAGAAGACGAACCTACAAGAATTTCAAATGCGCCACTTTCCGCCAACCAACGATCATAGACTTTACTGTAGTAAGAGAAGTCTCTTTTAGTTAGGGTAAAACTAACTTCCCTGCTTTGACCTGGCTCTAATTCAATTTTATCAAAGGCTTTTAACTCTTTAACGGGTCGCTGAACAGTTGATTCTTGGTCAGCAATGTAAAGCTGAACAACTTCTTTGCCTTTTACCTTTCCTGTATTAGTAATTTTGAGGCTGACCTGAAGTTGGTCTTTGTCGGTTATATCGCTAGCAGATAGTTTTAAATCACTGTAACCGAAATCTGTATAGGATAGACCGTGACCAAATGGAAACAATGGCTCAATATGACGCTTGTCATAATATCTGTAACCCACAAACATGCGCTCACCGTAAATCACCTGACCGTCTTCGCCAGGGAAGTTTAGGTAGGCTGGGGTATCTTCTAGACGAACTGGGAATGTCTCAGCCAATTTACCCGATGGGTTAACCTTGCCAAACACGGCATCTGCGATTGCACCTGCACCTGCTTGACCGCCAAGCCATGTTTCAAGAATAGCGGACACCTCATCCACCCATGGCATTGCTATTGCGCTACCGTTGGTAAGAATGATGGCTGTGTTCGGTTGAACTTTGGCAACCGCACTTATTAGTTTGTTGTGTGACGGAGGAAGATTTATATGCGTTCGATCTATACCCTCTGACTCATAACTAAGAGGCAAACCCGCCATTACTAGGGCTAAATCAGCATCAGCTGCAACTGCTGCGGCTTCTTTTACTAAAGATAGATCATCGTCGTTGGCTAAGCTGTAACCTGCTGAGTATATAATCTCAACGCCCTCACCATATTCATCGCGAATAATATCAATGAACTTATCTAGTCTGGCGGGCTTCACCTGTGAACTACCATTACCCTGATAACGCGGATTTACTGCGAACTCTCCCAATACAGCGATTTTCTTATATTTAGCGGTATCCACTGGAAGCAGTTTTTCGGTATTTTTTAATAGGGTGATAGCTTCTGCTGCTACTTTGCGGGCTAGTTGATGATGTTCATCGAGATTTTGATCGCCATGTTTGTCTTCAGTATTTTGCCCCATAAAGACGATGCGAAGCAGATCTTTTACAATCGAATCTAATTGCTGCTCATCTAATTCTTTACTTTCAACTGCATCAACCACCATTTTGTTGGTTATTCTGGCTGGCTTACCGGGCATTTCTAGGTGCATTCCGGCTCGTATACCCTGAACACGATCGACTACTGCATCCCAGTCTGATACTACAAAACCTTTAAAACCCCATTCATTTTTTAACTTGTCAGTTAACAGTCTTAGGGATTCTGTACCATAGGCACCCTGCACTCGGTTGTAGCAGGCCATAACGGACCAGGGCTGGGCTTCTTTAACCACTATTTCAAATGGCGTCATATATATTTCATTTAATGTGCGTTCATCTACGTTTGAGTTTGCCCACATACGCTGGGTTTCTACATTGTTGGCTACATAGTGTTTTGCTGTTGCACCCACTCCCTGACTTTGCACGCCATTAATATAGGCGGCACCTAGTTTGCCTGAAAGTAGTGGATCCTCTGAGAAGTATTCAAAATTTCGTCCAGCCAATGGTGAGCGTTTAATATTGATACCTGGCCCTAGTAGAAGGTCTACACCTAAGGCATTTGACTCTACGCCAAGTGCTGCACCTACTTCTTTCAGTAAATCCATATCCCATGATGCCGATAATGCTGATGCCGTCGGGAAGCAGGTTGCCGGCGCCTGATTACCGTAACCCCATGTATCTGTTGTAGGTGCTCGACGAAGCCCATGAGGACCATCTGCCATCCAGATATAGGGGATATCTAATCGCTCTATGGGTTGTGTGCTCCACGCATCTCTACCTGAGGTAAGTAGTGCTTTTTCTTCTAGCGTCATTTTTGACACTAATTGGTCAATCTTTTTGGCTATGTTAGCTTCATTAAATTCTGCGTTCACTGGCGCTCCTAGAAACATTAAAAGCGAGATTACTAGTAATCGGGCATTGATTTTTAACATCATGTTTTTCTCTCATTTAATTTTAGGCTAAAAATAATTGGTTATCATTCTCTTGCAAGGGATACAAAATTACAAAATATGTGTGACTAGGCAATTAATAATCGATAATTTGTAGGTTTAATAAGATGAATCGAGAAAATACTTGATAAAAAAGAACACAGGTGGCTTTGCGCTCATTAATGGTGGCGGGGAATGGTAGTAACAGCCTTGGGACTGCTCTTCTTATTTCCTGAAAACAGGTATTATATTTAGAAGAACTCCCCACCATTAAAATGGTGAAACCCCAAGGTAATTTGTACATTCCGATGGTAATTATAGCTTATGGTAATTTTTTATAATGTGACCCAGATCACAAAAAATCGATAATTTTCCCTTTAAATAAAAAGCCCTAACGAGTCGCTAAGGCTTTTTAAAGTAGTACTATCTATTGGCTATTAGGCACACCTCTTAGCGCATACCAGCCTATGTAGATATAGCAGAGCATGGGTACAATAAAGCTTAGCTGTATACCCATGCTATCTGCAGCCATACCCTGAATTAGCGGAATCAATGCGCCACCGACAATTGCCTGACAGACTAACCCTGACCCTTTGCTTGTTAGAGAGCCCAAACCTTTTACAGCCAGTGTAAATATTGTGGGAAACATAATTGAGTTAAAGAACCCTACCGCCAATATTGACCACATGGCGATACTTCCGGAGGAGTTCATGCTTACAACTATCATTAAAATGGCAATCAGCGCATTGAGTGAAAGATATTTGGTAGGTGCTACGTAGTTCATTGCGACAGCACCAACAAGACGTCCAATCATGGCTGCTCCCCAATAATAAGCAACCATTTCACCAGCTTCTGCATGACTTAAACCAGCAATAGAGCTCTCAGCAAAGTAATTAACTAAGAAACTTCCAATGGAAACTTCCCCACCTACATATAAGAAAATAGCCAATGCGCCCAAAACGAGTGAGCGACGATCCCAAATATTTTCATCATCATTAGCTACATCACTTTCTACACTGGTAATTCTAGGTAGTTTTATATAGCGGAACATAATCGCAACTAAAACTAGCAATACCCCAAGTATGATATATGGACCCTGAACTGCTGATGCATCTGCAGTTACTACACCTAAAATGAGTGCGGCACCAACTAATGGCCCTACTGTGGTACCTAGCGAGTTTGCCGCTTGGGCTAAATTAAGTCGGCTAGCCGCAGTTTTATCGGGACCTAATGCAGCTACATAGGGGTTTGCCGCAACCTGTAGGATAGTTATACCACTAGCTAGAACAAAGAATGCGAATAAGAAAAGCTCGTAGACATTAAGATCTGCTGATGGATAAAAAAGAAAACAGCCCAGTGCTGTTGTCAATAATCCAATAACAATACCTTGCTGGTATCCAACTTTATCGATTAACTTTCCTGCAAATGGCGAAATAATAAAATAGGCACCAAAAAAACAAAATTGTACCAGCATTGCCTGTGTATAATTGAGATCAAAGGAGTCCTTGAGAAAGGGAATTAAAATATCATTGAGTACTGTGATAAATCCCCAAAAGAAAAACAGACATGTCATCGCTACAAATGCGAATGTTTGTGTTTTTTGCTGATCACCTGCTGTGTTAGTCGATGAACCGCCTGACATTGAACCTGCCATAAGAACCCCCCAAATGGTTTGTTAGTTACTGTGCAATTAGATTAGTACCGTAATGAAATTCATTCAATATGGTAAAAACATATATCGGCGTTTTAGTCGCAACCTATAGTTACTTTATCGACTCTAGTAAAAATGGACGTAATTTTAGCCTTGGGGCATAAAATCTACCTTTCTAATATGAGTTGATGAAGTTGAAGTTACCGAAAGAATAAATTAAGTGCGTTCGACTGAAGCACTCGAACGAATAAAAATTATATTTTTTACCAAAGACTATTTATGAAATGCTTGTCGGGTAATATTTTCTAACTCAGAATTTGCATGCAAAATAATATTATCCTCAATACGAATACCGCCGTATGGCATCCATTTTTTTATCTCTTTCCAGTTAATGCTATCTGCTTGCTTGCCCGCATTTAATTTATCTAAAAGTGAAGGTATAAAATATATACCCGGCTCTACTGTGTAAATTTGATTAGCTACCATCGGGGCACTGGCTCGCAATTTAGGGTATTTTTCAGATGCCGGAACCAGATCACCTTTCGGGCTAGCTAGCCGACTCCCCTTATCATGCACATTACTGCCTAAATGGTGCCCTAGACCGTGGGGAAAGAATGTATTGATAATTTTTTTATCTAACGCCTGCTCTACAGAAACCTTGAGTAATTTAAAATCTATCAGGATCTGAGCAATCTGTTGCTGTGCTAATACATGCAAATCCATTGGACTTTTGCCAATACCGCCCTCGTTGACTAACGTCTGCTGAACCTTATCTAAATGATCAATCATTGCTGAAAAATCAGAGTCTTTATCGAAAGCGTAGGTGCGGGTAATATCTGATGCGTAGTTATTAAATTGGACCCCAGCATCAATTAAGAAACTTCGCGGCTGAACTGATTGTCTATTTAACTGATGATGGTGGAGTACTGCTGCGTTTTCATTGATACCTGCAATAATGGCGTAGGGCATTTCGTTTTCACTTCGCTTACAGGCCGAAAGGTAGGCACTGGCGATTTCTAATTCTGTTGCACCTGACATAAAGGCTTGCTCAGCTGCCCTGTGCGCTGGCACTGCAAGCTGTGTTGCTTGACGTACACAGGCATGTTCATAAGACGTTTTACTGCGTCGCTGAAAATCAATGGCATGGAGAACTTGCTGAGAATTCCATTGTGCATTAGGTATTTCTAAATCATTGGTTTCATTGATTAAAACCAGCCTTTCTTCGGAAATTTTTAACTGTTTTTTTAATTCCTCGATACTGGCGTATTCAATAATTTCGAGATGTTCGGAAAATCCTTCTGGCAATGCCTGTGGCGCCGAATGCCAAATATCTTCCTTACAGCATAAATATAACGTTGGCTTATCTGTGTTGCGCTGTATCTGCAGAAAACAATTGGCGCGTTTATCTAGGGGCATCCATTCTCTAAAGTAGGGATTTATTTTGAATGAATAGGCCATATCGTCCTGAAATTGAACTTTTTCACTACCTGAACCAATGATAATTTCATCCCAATCTAAAGTCTCGAGAATGTGCTGGAATCTTGAGACCTTTTCAGCAATATGCTGTTGAAATAAATCAGTAAGGGCCGTTTCTTGTACTGAGGCTTCCATATAAAGTATTAGACTGCCTCTTCTGTACCCGAAAGGGGATTATTAAATTTATCTTTATCCAACAGATTTTCACTATTCGCTACCACGGTAGTCACCATGGCATCACCCGTTATATTAGTGGCGGTTCGAGTCATGTCTAATAGTCTATCCACACCAATAATGAGGCCAATACCTTCAACGGGCAAGCCCACTTGATTGAGGACCATTACCAACATTACAAGCCCAACCCCTGGCACTGCGGCTGTACCAATTGAGGCAAGAGTAGCTGTTAAAACAACGGTGAGATAGCCTTCTAAACCCAGCCCGATATTATAGGCCTGTGCGATAAATACTGTGGCTACGCCTTGCATTATGGCTGTACCGTCCATATTAATGGTTGCGCCTAGCGGTATGGTAAAAGAGGAAACACTCTTGCTAACTCCCATGCGCTGTTCAACGGTTTTCATGGTAACAGGCATAGTAGCGCCGCTTGATGCGGTGCTGAATGCTAGTGCTAATGCAGGGCGTAGTTTGCTTAAAAAGGTTTTAATGTTTAGACCCGTAAACGCTTTGAAAATTACTGAGTAAACACCTAAGCTGTGTAATAAGAGTACAAAAAGCACTGTAAAGAAGTATTTGGCGAGACTCATTATCATTGCTATGCCTACATCAGCAAATAACTTGGCCAAGAGGCAAAATATTCCATAGGGCGCTAATTTCATAAGTATCATTACCATCTTCATAATGATGGCATTGAGATCGTTAAAGAAGTCGCTAATTCTTTTACCCTGATCACCCGCTTTGGATATTGCAAAACCCATTAATAATGCAAAGACTATCACTTGAAGAATCGACCCATTGGACATAGATTGAATGGGATTGCTGGGGAAAATGTTGATGATTGTTTGCTTTAGTGGTGGTGCTTCTTTGGCCACAAATTCGCTAGCCATTGCTAAATCAATACCCACGCCGGGCTTAACTATCACTGCGGTTAAAATTGCCAGTCCAATGGCAATGGCGGTTGTCACCATATACAAAGCGACGGTTTTCGAAGCCACCGCACCCATTCGTGAATTGTTTCCTAAGGATGAAACACCACAAATTAAGGAAATAAAAACTAGGGGGACTACTAGAAGTTTTAGTGAGCGGACAAAGATCTGCCCAATTGTGTCAAAAAGGCCGTTGACTATACTGTTTTCTAACCATGCTGTTACCGTTTCTGGAAATATTCCTGTAGACAACATAATATTTAACAATGCTCCACAGAGGAGACCAAGTAACATGGCCATAACGATTCGCTGGGTAATACTCATAAACTAAACCTTCTTTTATTCGACATAAAATTACAGGACAATTTCTTTGTAACCATAGCATAATCCTACTTAAATCTAGCTGATACCGTTAGCCTTAATTAATATATCGGTTATAGATAACCTAGATATTATGCCTGCCATAAAAATAATCCCTGAACCGGTGATCTTAGTTTTCGATTTAAACGTAACTACTGTTAGACTTAATAAGAAGACTAATAGTAATGAATAAAACAAGAGCCACTATGGACAAAATAAATCAAAGTGCGCCTAAAGTTGCTATTTTTAAAAGCACTGAGAAGCGCGACGATATATGGAGTGTCCTCCTTGTAGAGGTTGGCACCTCTCAAGATCGTAGTGCATTTGCTCAATTATTTGAGCACTATGCCCCTTTGCTAAAAAGTTTTGCCCAAGCTAGCCGTCAAGATGGTTGGTTCCCTGGGCTTGCTGAAGACTTAGTTCAAGAGGTTATGATTAAGGTTTGGCAAAAAGCGGGTGGTTATAATCCGCAAAAAGCTTCTGCGACTACTTGGATCTATACCGTTGCTCGAAACTGCCGAATAGATATGTTACGACGTAAATGCAATACCCAGCATTTACCGTTGGAAAATGAAGATTTTTGGCATGAGCCTGACGAAGCAACACCAGTATCTTTACTCAGACAAAAAAGAACCGAGGAACATGTGAAATTGAGCCTTGAACAACTCCCTCAGGAGCAAGATGAAATTCTAAGGAAAGTGTATCTGGAAGGTAAGTCTCATACTGAAGCATCACAAGAACTGGACTTACCTCTAGGAACAGTAAAATCGAGAGTTAGATTAGGCCTGCACAAATTGCAGATTTTAGTCGCTCCAGAATTTAAAAAAGAGCTAGTTAATGACTAAATTTTTAAATCACCACCCCTCAAGTGAAATGCTTGTTGAATTTTCAGCCGGAACTCTCGATACCGCCACCTCTATCTGCGTCTCGGCTCACTTACATTTTTGCAAATGCTGTAGAAATGAAGTGGCTAGACTCAACGAAATTGGCGCCCAGCTTATGTATGAAGCTCAGCCTGAGGCTATTATTGATAACGGTCTATTCGATAAGGTTATGGCTCAAATAGATCAACCACAACCAGCCGTCGAGAATTCGCGAGAAAAAACTGACATCAGTGGTTTTCCCACACATGTTAATAAATTACTTAACGACGCTCAAAATACGCCTGTATGGAAACGCCTCTCAAGCTCTATGGAAGTCGCTAAATTATTTACGGGTCAGAGCAAGTTTGAAGTTGCCTTACATAAAATTTGCGCTGGTGGTGTAACGCCTAAACATGATCACCGCGGCTTGGAATATACAGTGGTATTAAAAGGCAGTTTCTCGGATGAAAAATCTGTTTACACGCAAGGCGACTTTATTATCAGAGAGCCAGGTGATGTTCATCAGCCTATGGGCGCTAAAAACGGTGAGTGTATTTGTCTCTCCGCCCGAGAGGCCCCGATTAAGCTGAAAAGTATTTTAGGCTTGATCCTAAACCCATGGTTGAGGGTCAACCCTTCATAAAACTATTCCCTCTTAGCATCTTAAGACTTTGACCGCGGCTTCGCGGTCTTTTTTTAATTATCTTACTAGCACACCCTGCTCAGCCATAAATTTCTTGGCTTCAGGAATACTGTGCTCGCCAAAGTGAAAAATACTGGCGGCCAATACTGCATCTGCTCCACCTTTTTGAACGCCGTCTACTAAATGCTGAAGATTCCCTACTCCGCCAGAGGCTATAACGGGCACTGCAATTGCGTCGCTAATTCTTGAGGTGAGCTCTAAATCAAAACCATTTTTTGTTCCATCGCGATCCATACTGGTAAGAAGGATTTCTCCTGCGCCATAACTGGCCATTTTAATGGCCCATTTTATAGCGCAGATACCGGTTGAATTTCGCCCGCCATGGGTAAAAATTTCCCATCTTGGATTGCTTGAATGATCTGTCTGCTTGGCATCAATGGCCACTACTATACACTGGGATCCAAATTTACTTGCAGCGTCTTTAACAAACTGTGGGTTTTTAATGGCGGCTGAATTGATAGCTACTTTGTCTGCACCAGCATTTAACAGGTTACGGATATCTGACAGTTCGCGAACGCCACCACCTACAGTAAGGGGAATAAATACTTCACCCGCCATGCGCTCGACGGTATGCAATGTGGTATCTCTATCTTCATGACTGGCTGTAATATCGAGAAAAGTAATTTCATCGGCACCCTGTTCGTTATAGCGACGCGCGACTTCTACAGGGTCGCCAGCATCACGTATATCTACAAACTGCACGCCTTTAACCACACGACCTTTATCAACATCGAGGCAGGGTATCAGACGCTTTGCTAAACCTTTTGACATACTAGGTCTCACTTGTTGTTATCTTTAAAAATATGACCCAACTTTCCAGCTTTGATCGCTAGATATTGTACATTATGTGGATTACTTTCAACCTGATGTGGAATACGATCAGTAACATCAAAACCCAGCTCTTTGAGTGCTTCTATCTTGCGTGGATTATTGGTCATGAGCTGTATTTTTTGAGCGCCTAAATGCTGAAGCATTGGTGCGCAGATGGAATAGTCACGCATATCTGCACCAAAGCCTAAGCGCTCGTTAGCTTCTACTGTATCTGCGCCCTGATCTTGAAGGTTATAGGCGCGTATCTTATTCACTAGGCCTATGCCTCGACCCTCTTGACGAAGATATAAAATGGCTCCACGACCTATTTCAGCTATGCTGCGTAAAGCTTCTTGTAATTGCTCGCCACAGTCACAACGCAAACTACCTAACGCATCTCCGGTTAAGCATTCAGAGTGAATTCTCACGGCTAATGGCTCATTGGCTGCACAGTTACCCATGGTAATGGCAATATGCTCTTTGCCTTTGAATGGGTCTTCAAAACCATGTATATCAAAAGTACCCCAACGGGTGGGTAAGGTAGAAGATTCAATAAAACGTAGAACCAACGGAGACTCCAAAATTATTGTTTAAACCAGACATTGTAACTAATGGCAGGCGTTTATTCAGATTTTTCAATCATTGGCTATTTTAGCTTTAAGAGCCTGTAATCGGCTATCCACTTGGCCCCTGACATCGTAAACAATTCGATAACAACAGGGGACTAATATTAGGGTCATAGTGGTTGCGAACACGATGCCAAAACTCAGTGAAATAGCCATTGGTATTACAAACTGAGCCTGCATACTGGTTTCAAAAAGCATGGGTAGAAGACCGACAAAGGTTGTTAAAGTGGTCAGCACTATGGCGCGAAATCTCTGCTGGCCAGCAGACAGCAGGGAATCTTCAATGGATAATCCATCAGAGCGACGCCGATTAGCAAACTCAACTAGAATGAGACTGTCATTGACCACAACCCCCGATAGGGCAACTAATCCCAGTATGGACAACATATTCAGCGAGATACCAAAGAGAATATGACCCACTACTGCACCTATAAATCCAAAAGGAATGACTGACATAATAACTAATGGCTGAACATAGGACCTTAGGGG
The DNA here is from genome assembly GCA_029246925.1 of Porticoccaceae bacterium. Lineage (GTDB taxonomy): Bacteria > Pseudomonadota > Gammaproteobacteria > Pseudomonadales > Porticoccaceae > HTCC2207. The sequence goes on along the minus strand of JAQWMF010000014.1, from coordinate 53,341 downwards.
AACCGCTAATAGACCATAGATCATAAACAATGCCGCTATAAAGCCAACCGCTGTTCGCATCATTAGCGTGTTTTCTTCTTTGGTTGAGCCACCAACATCAAATGCCACATCGGGATACTGTTCAAGTAATTGGGGAATATGATTTTCGGTGATATCCGACACCACAATCCCTGTTTGAGTTTTAGTTGGATCTATATCTGCAGTAACATTAACTGTTCGCTTTCTATCAGTTCTAGAAATACTGGAGAGACCCTCGCCTAGTTTAATATCAGCCACTTGACCTATACGAATTGCTTGTCCGGTTTTGGTTCTAATTAACAGATTTTCAAGATTATCTACCGAACCACGCTCTTCTATTGGATAGCGAACCATGACTTTTACTCTGTCGACACCTCTTTGGATACGCTGCACTTCTTCACCAAAGAAGGCTTGCCGCACCTGCCGGCCCACATCGGCAAGGCTTATCCCTATCTGACTTGCATAGGGCTTAAGACTTATTTGAATTTCCTGTCCTCCAGTTCCCTGAGAGTTATAAATATCAAACACCCCATTGTATTGGGCTAATGTGTTTTGTAGCTGGTTACTCGCCAGTGCTAACTGTTCGGGATTAACGCCACTGAGCTGCAAATTAATCTTTGCTCCACCACCAGCATTGGTACTGGCATAGTATCGCTGCTTTCTTACGTTGGGTAATTCTCCCACCTGCTGTCGCCAAAGTCGCTCAAACTCTAAGGATGAAATTTGTCTATGTTCGGATGGAACCAATGACACAATAAAGGTACCGCTTGTATCAGAACCTGCATAGAACAAAAGGTGTTTAACTAGACCATCACTATTGGGGTTCTGCTTGCGATAATTTTCATCGACTATGTAGGCCGCTTCTTCAATTGCGATAAGTATATCGGCCATATCTTGTGCTGAAGTGCCATCATACACAATCACCTCTGCACGAACCGTGTCACTTGGTACATTCGGGAAAAACTCAAATCGAGCGATACCACTGTTGACTGCCCCGCCGGCAATAATTAATAGCCCTAAAAAGAATGATACCGTTAGGTAACGCCGCTTAATGCAGAGGGCAAGGAAGGGCTGATACTTATTGGCGATAAATGATTTTAGACTTTTATCAATTTGCGTCTGCCATTTGCCAATAAATTGAAACCGCGACTTTGGCTTGCCGCCAATTTTTAACCCTACCAAATGCGCTGGCAAAATTAACTTGGATTCGATCAGTGAAAATATTAGGCAGAGAATAACAACTGTTGCAATGGCTTCTTGGAAGCCTGCCACGACACCACCAATAAATAACATTGGTGCAAAGGCGGCCATGGTGGTTAATACACCAATTGTTGAGGGTATTGCCACCTTTTGTGCACCGGCTATTACATGCTCTAAAGAGGCTCTAAAGGCGCTTTCATCGCCACCTTCTGCACCTATTATTGCTGCCTGCTGCTGTGCCTCGGTATAAATACTCTCGCCGATAACAATGGCGTCATCCACCACAATCCCCAGCACCATTATAAAAGCAAATAGGCTTAAAACATTGACTGTTACTGGATAGGGGTTTACTGGCATTAACCAAAATGCCCCTAAGAAACTGACGGGTATTCCTAGCAATACCCAAAATCCAACCTGAATGTTAAGGAATAGAGTTAGGACCACTGCAACTAATATTGCACCCATGGCAAGATTGGATAACATCATGTCGAGTCGACCACGTAGATGAAATGACAGTGGCTCGAATTGTTCTATGGCTAGACCATCGACTAGGCTGTCTGATTTTTTCTCAATATAGCTTTTGACTGCTTCATCTATTGCCAGTAAATTTTGATTTTCTAAGGAAAATATACCTAGGGTAATGGCAGACTCTTTATCAAAGTGCACAAAGGTGCTGGATTCTTTAAATGCGTCTTTGACCACGGCAACATCGGATACCAGTAATTGAGACCCGTCGGGGTTGCTGCGCAGTACTATATTTTCAAATTCCTCACCTGAATAAGCTTTGCCTTCGGTTCGAACTAGGATATTTCCGTTAGATGACCGAATCATCCCTGCGGGCAGATCCAGTGAGGACTCGCGAAGCGCTCGGGCTACTTCACTCAGTGTCATATTTAATTCTCTAAGCCGATCTTCTTTGACTTCAATGGCAATTTCATAGTCGTCAACGCCCCACAGAATCACTTTTTTTACTTCTGGTAATTCTAGCAATTCATCTCTAATTTGCTGACCTAGGGTCTTTCTTTGAAATTCATCGAGGGGGCCAGATACAGCTACACCAGATACCCAACCCATATTTTCAAATTTGCTAACGCTGGGCTTTTCTAGGCCTTCAGGAAAATTTAGGATGCCGCTAATGCGATCTTCAACCCTAGCCAACATTTCGTTGATATCTTGACTGGGCTCAATATCCAATTCAATTCTGGCATTATCGCGATTTGCCGTAGAGCGTATTTCTTTGACTCCACTTAGCCCCTGCAACGCTGCCTCTATGGGTAAAATAACGCCTTTCTCTACTTCCACAGGTGCCGCACCCGGATAAACTGCAGTGACCTGAATAGAATGTCTTTCCATTCTTGGAAACATATCTTTGCTGATGGTGACCGCTGAAATTGCACCTGCCACTATAATAAATAGCATCAATAAATTGGCCGCAACCGGATTTTTAGCAAACCAGCCGATCAGACCATAGGATGGAGGATTTATCATTTTGTTGCTGCCGCTTTAAGGTTATTGACTGGCTTTAGTTGCATGCCATCCACCATAACGCCCATACCACTGGTCACAATTTCGACCTGACTCTCAAGACCTTTATTAATATAGTAATTGGCATAGTCTTCAAACTGATAATCAACGGCAACCCATTTTAAACGTTGATCAGCATCTACTGTTGCCACTCGATTATTTGAACGCAGAGCATGGCGAGGAAGCGGATAAACATCATTTATTATTTTTCCTGCCACCCTGGCCTCAACAAAACTGCCGATGAGTAATGGTGGTCGATTTGATTGACCTTTTATATTGTAGGGATCAGCGATTTGAGCCACTAAATACTGGGCTCTACTACTCTGTTCAATAATTCCCTCTGAGCGAACAAGCACTGCTTGCCAAGTGGCAGAATGACCATTGACCGTTCCCTGTAATTGAACCCTATTTTTATTAAATATTTGTTCTTTTGCTGTGGCTGCATCCCAGCCCAGTTTTGATAAATCCTTGCCGGTCATAGGTAAGCGTATTTCGGCAAAATCGATGGCAAAGGTTTCGCCTAGTCTTGTACCTATAGTGACGTACTGACCCACATCAACCATTTTAGCTGAAACCATTCCTATATAGGGGGCACGAATAATGGTTCTTTGTAGTTTGAGTTCTGCTTGCCTGACCTCAGCCTCAGCCTGTAATAAGCGTGACTGCGCTTCTGCAAGAAATGGCGTGCGCAGTGCCAAAATAGGTGCCTCAGCTAAAGGTCGACCGGTCATTTCCCATTCTTTTTGTGCCTGAGATGATTTAGCCTGCTCTGATAGCAATTGAGCTTTTGCGCTGTTTAACTGTGCATCTGCTCTTTGCTTTGCCACCTTATAGTCAGCCGCATCTAGCTTAATTAATACATCACCTTTGACAAAGGTTCCGCCTACTACAAATTGGGGGGCGACTTCCATGACTATGCCGGAAACCTCTGAAACTAACATGGTTCTAGTTCGCGGTTGAACAGTCCCCTGAGACTTAACCTTGAGCTGAATCTGCGATTTTTCTAAAACTTCTGTTGTTACGGCAACTTCTCGACTGGGTGACTCAAGCTCAACAGCATCCGGCTTTAGAAGACTCATTAGCCCGGCAATTAGAAAGGCAATAATAATGATAATTAAGGGTAGAATTTTTGTTTTCAACAGGTTGCCCTCTGTGGCCATTGGTTTTACTTATTCAGTATACAAATAGGTTACGTTTTTCTTTTATAAATAGCCCAAGTAGTTAATATAAAAGGCTAGGCAGGCGGCAAAGCTTCCCGCCACTATATCGTCAATCATAATGCCTACACCACCGTGCATATTTTTGTCCAACCAACTAATTGGCCAAGGTTTTACAATATCGAAAAAACGAAATAACACAAAACCACAAATAACCGAGCCTAATGTGGGGGGTAGAAATGCCATAGCAATCCATAGACCAACAAATTCATCCCAGACAATCCCTGAATGATCGTGCACACCCAGTGTTTTTGCTGCACTGCCGCAAATATAGATGCCCACAATGATAGCAACTAAGATTACCAACCAATATATAGTCATGGGTAATTGATTAAGTAGTAACCATAGGGGTATTGCAGCCAGAGTACCCATGGTTCCGGGCGCTTTGGGTGATAGACCACTGCCAAATCCAAAGGCTAGCATTAGGCTAGGTGAGCGGAATAACTCACTAAATTGGGGGTTTTTATCTGAAATGAGAGTACCCTCCTGCTGTGATAGATACTTTTTGGTTATCTATCTTTAAATAATCTTGATTATGATCTAATGGGATCATATTGCCAATTGCATTCACATCAAAATTATTAGAGTCTGCCCAGTATTCAAAGTCTGCTTGTTGGTTTAACGGAACAGTAAAGCAGAGTTGATAGTCATCACCACCGGTTAGTGCCCAACTCCTACTTTGGCCTGAATGAGCCTGCTTTATATCGGGATGAATCGGCAATAACTGACTATTGATTAATGCTGTAACTCCACTCGCTTTACATAGATGCCCAAGATCCGCTATCAACCCATCTGAAATATCGATGCAGGCACTTGCATAGGCGCGAAGACCAATACCTAGATCAATTTGAGGTTGGGGCTGATAAAATCTTTCTATCAGACGATCATTTTTCTTCAAAGTTGAGTTTAAAAGCTGATGTAGTGCTGCCGCTCCATCGCCCAATGTGCCGCTAACATAGATAATATCGTCTGGCTTGGCACCATCGCGACAGAGACTCTGACCTATCGGATTCTCGCCTAGCACCGTAATACTTATGGTTAGAGGCCCCGCTGTTGTATCCCCTCCAATAAGGGAAACATTATATTGATCAGCTACTCTTGCCAGTCCCTGACTAAACCCTTGTAACCATTCTGAAGAGACCCATTCTTTAGGCATGCACAGGGAGAGGGTAAACCATTTTGGAATGGCTCCCATAGCCGCCATATCACTGAGGTTAACGCAAAGCGCTCTAGTGGCGATTTGTTCAGCTGTTGCATCTTCAGGGAAATGTACTGAGGCGACTAGAGTATCTGTAGCTACCGCAATTTGATGATCTTTTGTTGTATTAATTATCGCTGCATCATCGCCAATCCCAACAGCAACATCCTGTTGGCCTGTTAACTCTTTAAAAAAATTAGAGATAAGCGAGAATTCGTCGATTGTTTGATTCATGCTTGAATACGGTATTTATCCTTGTTTGGCGGCGATTTCCACAGCTCTGCTCTGCGCTGCTACTCGATCGAGAACGCCATTAATAAATTTATAGGCATCTGTTGGGCCAAATGTTTTAGCTAAGTTAACCCCTTCATTTATAACCACCTTATAGGGTACCTCAATACTAAATAATAGTTCATAGGTGGAAATTCTCAATATAGCGCGCGACACTGGATCAAGCTGATCCTGTTCACGGTCTAAATAAGGCTGATAGGCTTCATCAATTTTTTCGAGATTTTTAGGCACATCATAGAGCAAGTTTTTGAATAGATCGGTATCCACTTTGCTCATATCGTTTTCAGTCTGGAAATTGACTTCAATGGTTTGCAAATCAATACCGCTCAAATCCCATGAATAGAGTGCTTGAAGTGATAACTTTCTAGCCTTTTGCTTGGCTTTTGTTTTTGACATTTATTGAGTCACCTGCATATTTTTAAACAGCTCGAGTATTTCAAGGACGGTTAATGCGGCCTCTTCACCTTTGTTTTCTTGATTTTCTCCAGCACGATCCAACGCCTGCTGCAGGTTGTCTGTGGTCAGTAACCCAAAGGCGACCGGCAGATCCTCTCTAAGACCAACTTCACCAATGCCTCTGGTGGTCTCAGCACATACATAGTCAAAATGCGGGGTATCCCCGCGAATCACGCAACCCAGTGTAATAATGGCATCAAAACGACCTGTGCGTGCGGCACGCTGTGCTGCCAATGGCAGTTCAAATGCCCCTGGCACATAAAAATCTTCGACTGCTTGTATATTGTGCCGCGCTAAAGTCCGCAATGCTCCGGCACGCAATCCATCAGTCACTTGGGAGTTCCAACGTGCAGTTATCACCGCAATTCGCGCATCTTGTACTGAAAAATTGCCTTCTTGAGGTCTAAATTCACCCATTGTTAGGTCCTTTTACTCTCTTGATAATCTACATATTCCACTACTTCTAGATCAAAACCAGAAATACCACTAAATTTGAAAGGGGCACTCAATAGACGCATTTTACTAATCCCTAAATCCATTAGAATTTGTGACCCTGTGCCTACCTGAAAGTAAACCACTTCGCTGGCTGGCGGTGTTTTATCGCTGCTAATATTTAACATTTCATCAATGTGTCTATCCATATCTTCTGCCGTTTCTGAATAAACAAGTAACACCAAAACACCACGCCCCTCTTTGGCAATTGCTTCTAGGGCTGTATGGGTTGACCATGACTGAAAGCCCTCTCTAGGCTCAATGGCCAATAAATCTCTGGCTGATCGATTGATGTGTACCCGAACCAAGGGTGCATCATCCCCACTGACGTCACCCATAACCAGCGCAAAATGCTTTTCATCTCGCGCATGATCCAAGTAGGTTTTAAGGGTAAATTGACCATAGTGAGTGTTCACTATCCGCTCACTAACACATTGGGTGGTTTTTTCGGTCACTAAGCGGTAGTGGATTAAATCGGCAATAGTGCCGATCTTAAGATCATGTTTTTTAGCAAAATGCTCCAAATCATCGCGCCTTGCCATGGTGCCATCTTCATTCATAATTTCGACAATCACCGCAGCAGACTCAAATCCTGCGAGTCGTGCCAGATCACAACCAGCTTCAGTATGCCCCGCTCGACTTAACACACCGCCGGGCTGTGCTTTAAGGGGAAAAATATGTCCTGGCTGAACAATATCCTCTGGATGGGCATTACTCGCCACCGCTGCCTGCACGGTACGTGCACGATCTGCTGCAGAAATACCTGTAGTCACCCCCTCCGCAGCTTCAATCGATAATGTAAAAGGCGTGGCATGACTTGAACTGTTGCTATCACTGGCAACCATTAAACCTAAATTAAGTTGCTGACAGCGCGCCTCACTGAGCGGCAAACAGATTAAGCCGCGAGCATTGGTGGCCATAAAGTTGATATCTTCGGGTCTAACCATAGGGGCGGCCATCACTAGATCGCCTTCATTTTCACGATCTTCGTCATCCATCAGAATAACCATCTTGCCCTGACGGATATCTTCGATTAGCTCTTCCACTGTATTTAGCTGCATGCTGTTCTTCTTCCTATAGTCCGCAACAGGACTAATTATAATGTGTCAGTATTGTCTTGGCTGGTTAATCGCTCTAAGTATCTGGCGATCAAATCCACCTCTAAATTCACTTTGACTCCAACCTGATAGTCGCTCATTATTGTGTGAATCATGGTGTGGGGCACTATATTTAATTCAAACTCTGCACCTTTAACGGCATTGACCGTTAAGCTAGTACCATCAACGGTAATTGAGCCTTTTTGTGCAATATATTTGGCTAGATTAGCAGGTGCCTTTATCGTGAAACGCCATGAACGTGCATCTTCGTGAAGCGAAGTTACCTCGCCAATACCATCAACATGACCAGACACCATATGTCCACCAAAGCGATCACTGGCTTGCATGGCTTTTTCTAGGTTAACCCCAGTCCCTATTTGCCAATTCTCAATAGTCGTTAGGCTGAGAGTTTCAACAGAGACATCAGCAATAAAGCCAGAATCAACTAATTCAACTGCTGTTAGGCAAACACCATTACAGGCAATACTGTCACCCAGCCTAACATCATCAAAACCCAACTCTGGAGCATGAATAGACAGTCGAACGTCGCCTTGCCGCTGTTCAAGTGCGGCAATTTTACCTATGGCGCTAATAATTCCTGTAAACATACATTTTTACCTAACTTTAATTCTAATAATCTTTATCTGGCTGCATTATCAATTTTATATCTTCACCCACCATACGCATATCTTTTACCGATAATGCTAAGTGGGCATCAATGGTTTCAATCGGCAGATCAAACATGGGTCTTGCCTCACTGCCAAATAATTTCGGCGCCCAGTAACAGACCAATTCATCCAGTAAACCTTCGGCTATAAATGCCCCCGCTAGGCCCGCACCCGCTTCGACCATTACCTGATTGCATTCGCGCTGTGCCAGCTCCTCTAAAAGTGCCTGAAGATCGATATGCTCTCCTTGAGCCGGGAGGAAGATTACCTCAGCTCCAGCAGCAGCCAGTGCTTTTGATCTCTCTCTTTGTTGCGGCTTATCTAAGGTCGCAATCAGACAGGGTCCCGAAGCTTGCAGCAGTCGCGCATCGGCAGACATTTTCATCTGCGCATCAACCACCACGCGCAATGGCTGTTGCAGCGTATCTTCAACCCCAAGCTGTTCCTCTGTTATACGCAGAGTTAGCGATGGGTTGTCCATTTGCTGCGTGCCTATGCCAGTAATAATGGCACAGCTGGCAGCTCTTAAGCGCTGAACATCTAGACGCGCTGCAGGGGATGTAATCCACTGACTTTGGCCACTTGCCATAGCTGTACGACCGTCCAAGCTAGCTGCCATTTTAACCAACACCCAGGGAGTACCCTCGGTATTACGTTTAAAAAATCCCTTATTTAAGTCTCTTGCCTGCGCTTCCATCAACCCAACTTGAACCTCTATCCCCGCTTCTTCTAGTTGTTTTATACCAGAGCCAGAGACTTTCGGATTGGGATCTTCGCATGCAATAACTACTCGCGAGACTTTGGCTTTAATTAATGCCTGAACACAGGGACCCGTTTTACCTTGATGACTACAGGGCTCTAGGGTGACATAAAGTGTGGATCTAGGAGCTTCACCGGCCATTTCCAATGCTTCTATTTCGGCATGATTACCTGCCGGCGGACGAGTAAAACCCTCACCAATAATTTCATTATCTGCAACCACAACACAGCCAACTGCGGGATTGGGCGCGGTAGTAAAACGTGCCTTAGCTGCAAGCTGTAATGCTCGCCCCATCATGCTGTGATCTTGAGCTGAAAATTGCATAATTAGTCAGTCAAACCACTATTATCTTCATTAAGTCGATTGAGTTCAGCTTGGAATTCACTGATATCTTGAAAACTACGATAAACAGAGGCAAACCTAACATAGGCCACCGCATCCAGTTCTCTGAGTTGGCGCATCACCTCTTCACCAATAATTTTTGAGGGTATTTCACGCTCACCTGTTACCTGTAAGAAATGTTTTATTTCAGATATAGCAACTTCTATTTGCTCGATAGGCACTGGACGTTTTTCTAATGCACGCTGAAGGCCTGCACGCAATTTATCTTCGTCAAAGGACTGTCTGGTACCATCAGTTTTAATAACGCGCGGCATAACCAACTCTGCTAATTCATAGGTCGTAAATCGCTCACTGCATTCAGAGCACTCTCTGCGCCGACGCACCTGACCTCCGTTGGTCACCAAGCGGGAATCTATAACTTTTGTATCATCAGCATTACAAAATGGACAAAACATAGCGATGCACCTTTAAATGATTAGATATTCTAACACAACATACACTCTTGTTTGAGTGTATTGCAGTAGGTGGTTGACCTGAGGTTAAGTGTAGTAATTTTTTAGTTTAATCCCAGCGATAAAAAAGCCCCATTCAATGGGGCTTTTAATATCCGCTTTAATCCAGTTTATTTGTAAACTGGAAAACGCTGACAGACATCCAAGACTTTGGCTTTTACTTCGGCAATAATTGTCTCTGAATTACCTTGCTCTAAGCCATCTAAGATATCGCACATCCAATGGGTTAACTGCACTGTTTCTTCGATACCAAAACCTCTGGTAGTAATCGCTGGCGTACCCACCCTTAAACCGGAGGTAACAAAAGGTGAGCGAGGATCGTTGGGAACAGCGTTTTTGTTGACTGTGATAAAGGCCTCTCCCATAGCGCGATCAGCATCGGTACCTGTGTATTCTTTACCGATAAGATCTACAAGCATAAGATGGTTTTCTGTACCGTTTGAGACAACATTGATACCGCGATCAATAAAGGTTTTTGCCATTGCTTTGGCATTGGCAACTACCTGCTTTTGGTATTCAACAAACTCATCGCTAGCCGCTTCTTTAAAGGCGATAGCTTTTGCCGCAATGACATGACACAGAGGTCCACCCTGACTGCCGGGGAAGACTGCTGAATTTACTTTCTTAGCAATAGCTTCATCATTGGTTAGAACAAAACCGCCTCGCGGGCCACGCAATGTTTTGTGCGTTGTAGAGGTCACTACATGAGCGTGTGGAATAGGACTCGGGTACACGCCCGCAGCAACTAGACCAGAAACGTGCGCCATATCTACCAATAGATAGGCACCAACTTTATCGGCAATCTCTCTAAAACGAGCCCAGTCCATAATGCCTGAGTAAGCGGAGAAACCGGCAATGATCATTGCTGGTTTATGCTCTAGCGCAAGCGCTTCAACCTGCTCATAATCTATAAGACCCGTCTCGGTATTCAGACCGTATTGAACGGCGTTGTATAGCTTGCCAGAAAAATTTGGCTTGGCACCATGCGTAAGGTGACCACCGTCGGCAAGACTCATACCCAACACGGTATCGCCACCCTTAATTAGCGCTAAAAATACGGCATTATTGGCCTGAGAACCTGAGTGAGGCTGTACATTAGCAAAGTCTGCACTATAGAGGCTTTTCAATCTTTCGATGGCCAACTCTTCAGCCACATCAACATATTCACAACCACCATAGTAGCGCTTTTTCGGGTATCCCTCGGCATACTTATTGGTCAGCTTAGTGCCCTGAGCTTCCATCACAGCTGGGCTGGTATAGTTCTCTGATGCAATAAGTTCAATATGCTGTTCTTGACGTTGATCTTCCTGCTGGATTGCTTGCCACAGTTCAGCGTCAATTTTTTCAATAGTCTGTTGTTTATCGAACATGGTTTTGACGTTTCCTAAGTATTATTTAGAATATTAAAAGACGAGCTAAATTATGCGGGCCATTTTACATTAATCTGTCTGGTTCTAACAGAGAAAAGCATTGATTTTCATCTGGCTTTATACATTTTTACTCAATCCCAGTTCGGACCTATTGTAACGACCAAGGGATAGAATTTTCAGCCTAATCCATGTAGGCGCTTTATGATGTCAAACAGCGATCGTTTAATGAATAACCCCAGAACGGCTATAGCTTTTAGACGTTGGGACAAAATGCAGCTGGGCATCAAGCAAAGAATTCTGAAACGCGGCAATTACTGCATTGAAAATTTAGAGCAACTTTGATGACTTAAGGGCTATGGTTTATTGAGCGCCACCAGAGCATTCATTATGGCGCCATAATTGGTAAAGAATTCGTTTGATACGCCATCTTCAAAGGTCATTGGTGCCTTAACATTATTCTGAATATCAATTAACCCAATACTACTTAGAAAAGCGGTCAATTTTCTTCGGAACTCAACAGTGCCAAACTGATTGAAATACTTTAGCGGTCCCCAGTCTATTTTTTCGCCGCCAGTTGGGTGATATTTTGTCACCCTAACAAAGACTGTATCGTTAATAGGGTCTACAAAAATATACTGTCCAAATTTACCACTGGCATTAAATATCTTGGCATCTTGTTTATAGCGGGAAATCCACCAATGGAGTGAGTAGCCTCTTTGCTGTTGAATGCTGTTGCTGGGTAGATCACTCCAGACCCGTTGAAAGGTTTCATCGACAAATGCTTTGGGAACTATTTGCTGATCCTGCCACTTTCCACCTCGCGCAAATAGCAAACCAAATCTGGCAAATTGTCTTACAGTGGTATCGATACAGCAGTATATAAGGGGGTTACCCGCAGTATCTTTCCAAAGAGTGACGTTATCCATGCCAATTTTTTTTAGTATTCTCTCTTTTAAAAGAGCATCCGCAGGCACGCCCGTTGCGCGAAACAGAATATCGGCTAAAAGCATTGAATTGACATTGTTATATTCGAATTTGCGCCCTGGCGCTTTTTCAATACCGACTTTTTTGGCATAGGCTAAATGGTCCTGAGTAAAGAACATATGCTCGTGCTCATGGGCAGGCATTGCTAAACCACTAGTCATATCAAGCAACTGCCGGATAGTTATTTCTCGGCGATCATCTTTAAAATACTCAAGGTATTGGCTTACTTTGTCATCGAGATGTCCTATTTCCCCTCGATCAATTGAGATGCCAATTAATGCAGCATAAAAACTTTTTGCCATAGACCAAGAAGTGGCGATGCTGTGCTTATCAAAACCATGTGCATAACGCTCACCGATCAATAGTCCATCTTTGATGAGCACTACCGCCTGGGTTGCTTGATCTTCATAGGCTAAATTAAACAGGTTTTGTACTTTTAGCGGATCGATTGATACCTGCTGTGAATTTGCCTCAATCCACTCTTCATTGGGGAATAACTGTTCACTGGCAACCGAATCTAGAGCGCAGATAACAACGGTAAATAAAATAAATATGATCTGTTTCATGAGCACCTTACCCTTTTGAGCGCTGTCTAATTTTTATAGATTACTACATCGTAACAGCTTAACGTCATTATTCTGTAACCAAATAGATGCTTGCGTAGCACTGTATTATTGTTTGCGAGGACACCGCTTATTGCTTTAGTATAGATCTTTATTAATTGACATACACTAAGACACAATATGCCTATACATTGGTATCCAGGCCATATGCACAAAGCCAGCAAGGAAATGACCGAGGCATTGCCTCAGGTTAATCTTGTGATCGAGGTGCTTGATGCGCGTATTCCCTACAGTAGCTCTAATCCGTTTATTCAAACCCTCTGCAATGAAAAACCTCGCATTAAGTTATTGACTAAACTAGACCTTGCCGACCCCACTATAACCAAACAGTGGCAGGCTTATTTCGAGCGCCAAGATAATACCAAATCAATGGCTTTGGATTTGCTTAATACTGACCCCAGCGGACAGGTTATCGATCTAATCAATAAACTATTTCCCCAGAAAACGGAACGCAATACTCTGGCTATGGTCACCGGTATTCCCAATGTGGGTAAGTCGTCGCTCATTAATTGCTTAGCCGGTAAACATATCGCTAATACAGGTGATGAACCGGCAATTACTAAGGGACAACAGCGTATTAATCTTCGCAACGGGATTATGCTTTTAGATACACCGGGTATCTTATGGCCAAAAATAGATCACCCAAATAGTAGCTATAGATTAGCCACTACTGGCGCTATTAAAGATACCGCCATGAGTTATGAGGATGTGGCATTTTTTGCCGCAGAATTTTGCCTAAAACAGTATCCAGATCATTTAAAAAATCGATTTAATTTATCACAGCTACCTAAGACAGAAATTGAGCTATTAGAAATAATAGGCACACAGAGAGGCTGCTTAAGAGGTGGTAAGCGAATTGATTTGGAGCGTGCCTCAACTATTTTTATCAATGAATTAAGAGATGGAAAACTTGGCCCAATGACTTTGGAAACGCCAGAGGTGATTGATAAAGAAATGCAGCAGGTGGCGGTAATGAAAGCGGAAAAAGAAGAGCTTGAAAAACGCCGCCTTGAAGAAAAGGCTGCACGAAGAAGAAAAACCAAAGCTAATCGCCGATAAATTTTAGGTGCAGTATTACTGTGCCAGCTGAACTTTTTTCTGCGATAATCAACTTTTAATCAATAAAAAAATCCTGCATTTAGTGGGGATGTAATAGGGTGTAAGCTTTGCAGGATATTCGAGTCTGGGACAATGTGGATTATGAGCGCTTTCACAACGAAATAATTCCTTTAAATCAGCCCGCCATTATTAGATCCGTAGTATCTGACTGGCCGACCGTGCAGGCAGCAAAAAAGTCTTCCAAAACTGTCGTTGAGTACCTTAAACCCTTTGATAAGAATGTGGTTATTTCTGCGTTAGTCGGAAAACCAGAGATCGATGGACGGTTTTTCTACTCTGATGATTTAACAGATATCAATTTTCAGCGCGCTGATGTCACTCTAACTATCGGACTGGAACGCCTACTGGCTATTCAAAACCAACCCGATCCCCATGCAATTGCACTGCAAGCAATACAGCTTAAGCAGGTGCTACCAGAGTATAAGGCGCTACATCCTCAGCCGCTTTTAGATAGTTCGGCTGAACCCACTATGTGGATAGGTAATCAAGCCACTGTGGCTCCGCACTATGATATTCATGACAATTTGGCCTGTGTGGTCGCTGGAAAAAGGACATTCACCCTTTTTCCACCAGAACAAGTCAATAATCTATACCCTGGCCCTACTCTCAGTGCACCAGCTGGGGTTCCCGTTAGCATGGTGGATATGAAAAATCCCGATTTCAAGCGCTACCCTAAATATAAGGATGCACTTGAAGCAGGCTTTGAGGCTACATTAGAACCTGGTGACGCAGTGTTTATACCTGCTCTTTGGTGGCACGGGGTCAAGTCGTTAGAGACTTTCAATATTTTAGTGAATTATTGGTGGGGAGGTAATAGCCAAGATAATCTGTCACCTAATGATAGTCTCTTGCATAGTATGATGAGCATTGCTAATTTAGATCAAACAAAACGTGAGGCATGGCAACATTTTTTTAACTACTATGTCTTTAAGACTATGGATGACCCGTCTGAACACTTGCCGCCTAAGTTAAAGGATATAGTAACTGAACTTAGCCCTCAACAGGCAGCTACAGTTCGCAATTTCTTGGCTGAAAAACTTAAATAAGCAGGTATTAAATTACATCAATGGCGCTTTACAATAGCTATCAATAAATTGCTGATGAGTAGGCAATTGATCCACCAAATTATCCACTGAGCCCTTAATACCATTAAGAAAGCCTTCTAGCTCTTTATCGCTCATCATGTTAACAATAGGGTGATATTCTTCGGGCATTATGCCCTGTCCTAACATAACTTGAGACCAGGAGTTTTCAGCAAAAACATCATTGTCTTTTTGAAAAATTCGACCAGACTCCTTAAATAAATCCATTCTATGCTTTAAGGTTTGTGGAATTTTCATGTTCTTACAATGGCGCCAAAATGGCGTGTCATCTCGTTCAGTGACATGATAATGCAGTACGATAAAGTCTCTTACATTTAAAAATTCTTCTCTCATCTGGGTATTAAACTCAGCTACATCTGTCTCGCTGATTCCCTGGGTTGGAAAAAGCTGCAACAACCTAATAATCCCACGCTGAATAAGATGAATACTGGTGGATTCTAAGGGCTCTAAAAACCCTGCGGCTAGACCTAGAGCAACACAATTTTTATTCCAGTGTTTACGACGCTGACCGGTGCGGAATTTAATAATACGCGGCTTTGTCAGTGGCTCGCCCTCAATATTATTAAGCAGAGTTTCGGTTGCTTGCTCGTCGGTTAGATACTTACTACAGAAAACTAGCCCATTGCCCACTCGATGCTGAAGCGGAATCTGCCACTGCCAACCAGCTTCTCTGGCTATAGATCTGGTATAGGGAATGGGATCAGCAACTGACTTAGTTTGAACCGCCACGGCACTATCGCAGGGCAGGTAGTGAGACCAATCGTCATAGCCCGTGTGCAATGCCTTATCGATAAGTAACCCTATAAAACCACTACAATCAATAAAAAGGTCGCCCTCAATTTTTTGCCCAGACTCTAAATTCACATGACTTATATTACCGGTCTTTGTATCAGTCACCACCTCGGTAATCATGCCTTCTATGCGTTTACAGCCATTCATTTCTGCAATTTTTCGCAAATATTTTGCGTATAACCCTGCATCCATATGAAAAGCATAGTTGAGACCATTCTGCGGTATCACTGCAAACTTATTCTGTTTTGCTGCCTGAAGTTCGCTGCAGTAATCACCAAATTCCGAACTTATACCCTGCTCCTTTCCTTTGAGCCAAAAATGCTGAAATCCCGCGGCCCAACAATCCTTGCCGGTAAAACCAAAAGAGTGAATATAGTTTTCATTCACATTTTTCCAGTTTTCAAACGAAATACCTAGTTTGAAAGTACCCTGAACGGCTTTCATAAAATCACGTTCATCTATTTTTAATAGACGATGTAGTGTAATCATCGTGGGTATAGTCGCTTCACCTACACCTACAGTGCCTATAGCATCCGACTCAATGAGACTGACATCTATATTTTTACCAATCAACTTTGAAATTGAGGCCGCAGCCATCCAGCCAGCAGTTCCGCCACCTACGATTACTACCTTTTTTACTGGTTGATTTGACACGCTTTTTTCCTCATTTGTCGCTATTTGGTCAAGGCATTTTTCTTATCAATTAATGCTCTTATGCGAGCATATGACGCCACTGCCATATAAATTGGCTGAAGATATCCTTTGCTATTAAAATCTGCCAAAGTAGACCCATCAAGCTCTTGTAATTTATTTTCGTTAATTGTGTAGAAGCCCATTAGCTGATTGGTTGAACCGTTATCCAAGGTAATTTCTAAGGTAAATGGCTCTAGAAGATCTTCTGCTGTTAATGCGGTTATAAAACCTTTGTTATGTTCATGGCCATGATGCAGCGATTCTAATTTAGTCATCATTGCTTTAAGAAATTCTGTGGGCTGTGAATCCTTATCAAATAAAGCCTGACCCTCGTCCTCACTCATTTTTGGACTGTCCATATCAATTGAAACAATTGGCTTTAAATCGTCTTCGGATGCACCCTGATAGCCAATTAGAAAAGGTTGTCGCTCTACCATCATGGGTATATAGGCTGCACTCCAACCATTTTCATCTAGAAAAAGGTTTTCGTTATTTTCAAACCCAAACAACGCTATGGGAAAGAATTCACCAGTTTCAGCACTTTTTGAAAAGAAGATCGGATAGCAGGATTGTATATTTCTAAACTCCAACGGGTAGATTAACGAATACTGGATACTGTCACCCTGCGCTTCTCCACGCTCGGTCAGTACATGGGTGTTTTTATGTGTCGCTGGACTTAAAACTACGTAGTTACTCATTTTTTCTCCATAAGACTTTCACGTTTTTCTTCAAAACTAGATTTTTTGAAATCCATATTTATAAATTTTATTGATTAACTCTCTATTGGTAGGCATTGAACTGACTAGCTGTTCAGTACGCTTGGCATTTTCCATAAATAAACCCATTGCTTTATCCGCTGCCTCACGATCGGTACGTTTAAACCTGGGATCTAACTGGGTTTTAAAATCCATGCCGTAAAGAATGTATTGGAAACTGGCTGAAGGGAACATTTCATCAACATGATAGTTATCGCGATGCCAAGGTGATTGATACTGCCATATGTCCATTAACTCCTGAAGACTTTCTGGAATCGATGATGGATCACAGTTATCTATCCAATATTGTGAATCTGTACGCTGAGTTAAAACATAGTGTAACTTCAGAAAATCAACGATACGATCCCAGCGATACAAGAACTTTTCATTAAAACGCTTTGCCACTAAATCCATTATTTTTCGGTTTGCAGGTAATTGCTCAGCAATCATTGCAGCAGATAGCTCTACTAAGACCAAGGCAGAGGCTTCAAGGGGCTCAATAAATCCAGATGACATTCCAATAGCCACACAATTTTTATGCCAGAACTTTTCTCTATGCCCAGGATCAAAGGTGATCTTGCGAATAGTTGCATTGGCGGCGGCATCCTCGCTTGCGGTTGCGGCTATATATTTTAACAACTCGCTACGCGCGCGTTCTTCGGTTGTGTAGTCACTGGAATAGATATGACCGACTCCACGTCTTGTTGGCAGACCAATATCCCATATCCATCCGACAGCCTGTGCTGTAGATAGCGTGGCAGACTGAATAGGGTCTTCTGAATTTTGGTAGGGAATCTGTGTAGCTAGGGCGCAATTATTGAATAAAAACTGACTTTTACTGACCAGTGGTACCCCATAATGCTCGCCAAGCAACAATGCTTTTGATCCACTACAATCAATAAAAAGATCACCTTGAATATCGCCATGAGTATCTGTTGAAATTGATGAAATATCACCGTTTTCCACCGAATTTATAGCCGTCATATTGGCGCTTATATGCTCTACACCCAATGTCTCAACACAATGTTGTCGCAAAAGATTGGCAAATTTACCTGCATCTAAATGATAGCCATAATTAACGTGAAATGAATACTCGGGAGTAGCGATATTTTTGGGTGCTAGTTGCTTATCAAACAATGCGCTTTGCGGATTCACAGCATTGGCAAAATTCACTTTTTCTCTAAGCTGTTGCCAATGGGGCGCTAGGTTTGTTTCATTAAAGTTATGCGGTACTGTGAAAGGATGCGTATAGGTATCATCTTTTCCATGCACCCAATTATGAAATTCGGTACCCTGTTTAAAGCTAGCACTACATTCTCGAATGAAATCTGTTTCCGAAATACCTATCTTTTTAAGCGTTGAGCGCATTGAGGGCCAGGTACCCTCACCTACACCAATAGTCGGTATATCCGGCGACTCAATCAAAACTAGATGGAAATTGTGATCGCTTGAAGACGATTTTTCTCCCATAAAATGCTCGGCAGCGATTATCCCAGCGGATAACCAACCAGCCGTACCACCGCCAACAATTACAATTCGATTAATGGTGTTTTTCATTTCAAATAATTTTGTGTCTTTTTGCAGCTCTGCTAAAAAATATTGCTGGTTAGTATACAGATTTACAGCCTTTCTGTGTCTAATGTTCTTATCATTAGAAACAAAGAAGCCGCTTAAAATAAGCGGCTTCTTTGGCTTTAAACTAGGCTACAGCCATAACTCTGTTAGAAGTTATAGCGAACACCTAAGTTATAACGCGCTCCGGTCTGGCCAGCACGAAGTACTTGCCTCTCTGTACGACCATAGTTTCTATTACTTTCGTTGGTAACGTTAATGCCATCTAAGAATACTGTTAGATTATCATTAATTTCATAGCTCGCACTTATATCTATTTGACCGTAATCTTGAACAAAGGTTGGGTTCTCACCAATTCTTCGATCGCCATTATCCGCATAGAAAGCACCCTGACCTTGACCGTCTCCAGCAAAGAAATCATCACGCCAGTTGTAAGCAATACGAGCGTTGAGTCCGTCCTTATCATAAAACGCAATCAAGTTGGCTGAATCACTAAGACCACTCAAAGCAAACTGAGTAATCATGCACTTCCCACCCTCAGCAACAACTTCATCAGATATACATTTTTCAGTTGTTGGATTGGTAACATAACTTTGATCAGACCATGCCTTCGTGTAGTTAGCAATAACACCAAAACCGCTTTCACCAAAGTTATGCTGAATATTAAATTCCCAACCATAAACATTGGCTGCTTTTTGGTTGACTGGGTAACTTAGGGTGAACTCTAAGGGTCCGTTTTCAACCAATGAACCAGTGTCATCATTTACAACATCATCTGCATTCACAGACTGCAATGGATCCTCTGGCGTTGGCATATTGACCAATTCAGGTTTAATAGCTTCAAAGTCGTTAGGCTGGACAACAGCATCTGGATCAGTATTCTGAGCTGTAAGCGTAGCATCGGCAACCGCTTTTGACCAAGCACCACCATTAGAAACATCGGTCAGACCAGGCCAATCAGTAATGGTGACACCTGGCTGCTTGGTAGTCCCAATAAAGTTTTTAGTCTTCTTTCTGAACCAACCGGTTGAAAGATAGCTTGCATCGTCATAATACCACTCAAATGAAACATCAAGGTTTATCGATTCAATCGGATCCAAGTCTGGCGCACCACGACTAGCACTAATATCACCGTACTTATACGATGTACCACCTACCGTTGTACCGCCTTTAATGGCTTGATAATTTGGTCTAGTGACTGTTTTACTGGTTGAAATTCTACCCACAATATCATCAGTAAATTCAACGTTTATGTCGAGGTTAGGTAAAAGTAGTTCATAACCACCATACTGGGGTACGAATACAATTACAGGTATTCCGTCTTCATCAACGTCTTTAACTAAATTGAACTCATTACCGCCAGTCCACTCTGTTCTTAAGAATTTAGGGGTCATAGCAGTGGATTCGACTTCAGTTTCTTCGTAGCGCAACCCAGCTCTCAAGCTTGCAGGTAAGCCAGCAATCTCTTCATCAACACTTAGCTGCATATAAACAGCATCTGTCGTTTCAGTTGTACGAAGATCTGTATCCCAATCAGTTGATGCACAGTACCAATTGATCTTTTTAACATCGTCCATCTCTGGAACATCACATGTACCTTGTTTTTGAGATTCATGCGTCCAAGTTCCTGCATCTAACTGACGAGCTTCATTGACAATATCATCAAATGGGGCCCAGAAAGACTCAGTCTGACGAAGTGAGTTATCACCACCTGATATATTGTCAAAATTATTTTCCATGGTGGTACGAACCAATACATCACTGATATCACCCGGCTGTGAAACACCACCCCAGGTATCACGCTGAACATTACTGCCAACCGAGCTATTAGACACCTCAGTCGTTTCAATACCAAAATCAATAGTCGTGATGTCTGAGAAATCGTAGCTACCATTCAATCGTAGCTGTTTGATTTCCATCAGCGATTTACCATTACCAAATACACTACCCGTAATGATCATATCGTCTTTATAAAGAGGACGGTCTTCATAGGCTGGATCTGCAGCTTCGCTCTCTGTAATCGGGTTATTAGGATCCAATCCAAGCTCTAGAATTGGGAAGTCCTCAGTAAAGTATACTTTTGAAACAGTTCGGTTGAAGCTAGCCATGGTTATTAGCGAGTTCGTTCCATAATCGGTATTAGCACCAGAACGAGCTTTAGACTCATGATAATCTAAACCTAGTTGCAATCTATCACTTGCATACCACTCTAAATTTAAGCCAACTGAATCATTTTCGTTAATAAAGCCATTGCGACCAAGCCCCATAGCAAAGTCATTATTGGATCCAACTTCTCGATACATTAATGGCGTCGAAACAGGTACACCTTCTTCCCATTCAGATGTTTGCTCAACAGCGCCCTGACCATTAAACCAAGCCGATAAATCATTGTAGCTTTTCTCAACATCCAACTCCGAATGAGTATAGTCAACAGTGGCTGTAAGAGATTCAACAGGTCTCCACTGCATGGTCAACTGACCATTGATACGCGATGATTCGTACTCTGAAAGATTGTAGGCCATACTTTGGAGTATCGAGATCGACTCTAACTCACAATTATCAAGAACCACGTCACATTCTGAAGAATCAAAATAGTCACCAATTTGTGGTCGATTTAGATGACGCTCACCATCTTCGTCATCAGCAGGTACGGTTAAGCGAGCATCTACTGCAGAAGCGTAGTTACTTCTCCAACCACCTACACTGCCAGATCGCTCAGCACTGTTTCTCTCCTGAGCAGAGAAGCTAAGAGATACACCGATAGTGTCATCTGCAAAGGTTTCTGAGATTAGACCTGCAATTTCAGGTGTTGCTTTATCACCGGTTAAAACAGAGGTGTCAAACACCGATTTCAACCCAAGTGACCGCACAGTACCAGCTTCTAGGGGTTTTGTAGTTATGATATTAATGGATGAACCAATACCACCCGATGGAGCAGCAGCATCACCAGTTTTACTTACAACAACAGCAGAAATACCCTCTGAGGCTATATCTGCAAAGTCATAAGCACGGCTGGTGCCGCTGTGGGTTGGCATCTGGCGACCATTTAACGTTACCATGTTATATTCAGGACCAAAGCCACGAACCGTCACCTTACTACCTTCGCCGCGCTCTCGGTTAATAGAAACACCAGTAACACGCTGCAACGCTTCTGCAAGGTTAGTATCAGGGAATTTACCCATATCTTCGGCAGAGATAGCATCAGCAACACCCGCCGTGTCACGTTTTATATCCATTGACTTCTTAAGACTAGCACGGATACCGCCTTCTACAATAACCTCTTCAATCTCAAGGCCTTCATCCTGAGCAAGTGCAGGCATAGTTGAGCCAACTAAGGCTAGAGCTACACTGCTAGAAAGAACTTTCTTCTTGAATAACATGTTGTTAAACCCCCTAAATTAAAACATAAAACTACAGACTGAAACGTTGTGGATTTTTTGCCAGCCTAGATCAAGCACATAAAGTACAACGTCCTGCTAGTAAAGGCATTGTTTTTGAGACGAAATAGCCAGATATGCGACAACAGGGACTCGCCCTAGAAGCGCTTAAAATAGCTGCGACAAAAGGGTAATTATTTGCGTTGAAATGGACTTTAATTTGTGGAAAAAATTTGCTTTAGAACACTGTATTTTGTTATTAGCGCTATCAGGGCCTACGGGTAACAAAGCTATAACTTGTGAGTTTACTGGAAAGCTGAATTTAAATAATGCGCCATACGTATACCAGCTTGCAGTATGCGCTTTTCTGCAATAGGCCTGTTTTGAGTTTGGTAGGTATCATCCAATTTTATGATCTTTTTACCCTTATTTTTTACCCCAAATTTATACACGTTTTTATGCAGTTCTAGAGATTCTTGCGCCCAATCTTCGAACGATGCTTGCCCCCATATAGCCCTCTCTTTAAACGAACTGTAATTGATTTTTTTTGCATATTGCTGTGGAGAAAGACTAGAACGAGTTAGAAGCCCGTCCCAGACCTTATGCAAGTTTAATAAACGAGAATCATCTTTCCATTTAACAGATTCTCGATTATCCCCTGCATCACTTGCTTTACCTACATGCAATGGCTGATGAATATCACCCACCAAATGAACAAAAAACATCAATGCTTCTCGCCTTTGATCTAAAGGCTTATCTTGATCATTCAACTGTCCATAAAAATACTCTAATGCCCATAAAATATCCCCTCCAACTAGCACCTCATAATCAGAAACAGTCTCACCCTGTTCGACATTCATATAGTGCCAGCGCTTACTATGCGACCATTTTGATTGCGACTTAATGGTATCTGCCCAATTGGCTATATCAGAAAGCTTTCTTCCCTTGAGTAATTTATTGACTTGCTGTTTAGCCTCCAGCGATAAATTTTCCTCTGCAATAACGGCTACTATTTGGTGCTCTTTTTCCCACCAAGAATACGATGTCGCTGAAATTAGACTAAAGTAAATAAATACAATAACTCGATACATTTATGGATACCCAAAAGATTTTAATAGTAAAGTCTTAAAAAGTTTATATTTCTACTGGCAAATATACAGCTATTAAGCAGTAATAGTTCAATTTGATTGATAGACTTATCTAGCATAATAATTTATCCATTGATTACTATAGCTAGCCAATAGCCTTTGTTAGTATGACATCATGGATAATCATGTAACCACAAAAAAACAGGCATCAGATGATCACTAAAAAAAGTTTTTACACACTTATTGTTACAGGTTATTTTTTAACGGCATGTAGCGGCAATCCTGTAAATCTAGATTCGGAAACCACTATAAATAATGTGGCTGAAGAAAAATACAAATGGGATCTTAGTGATTTATATACTGATACAGATGCTTGGGAAACCGCTAGATTAGATGTTGCCCATCAAATTGGTCAGCTAACCAAACTTCAGGGCACCCTGAGGGAAAGTTCTCAATCTTTATTAAATGCATCTGACCAAATCTCTACTGTATATAAGGAAGCTGTTAGAGTTTACATTCATGCCAGCCTAAGAGCAGATACTGATACACGCAACGCAGAAAATGAGGAGCGCAGCCAGTTAGCTGCAAATCTTTTAACTGATCTAGGTGCGGCTATCAGCTGGTATAGCCCCGAGCTATTAACTCTTGGGGAAGAAAAAATTAGCCTGTTCCTTGAGCAGGAGCCAGCATTAAAAAAGCACAGCTTTAATTTTGATGACACTTTGCGTCGCGCTCCGCATACACTAAATAAAGACATTGAAACGCTACTGGCAAAAACCGGCCAACTCACTAGTGCGCCCAATTCTATTTACTCTGTTTTTGCCAATGCCAATTTACCTTGGCCAGAAATAACATTATCTGATGGTCGCGAAATAAGACTTAGTCAAGCTGGGTATTCCTCTGGGCGGCAGGCACCCAATCGCGAAGATAGAAAACGGGTATTCAATAGTTTTTGGTCGGTCTGGCAAGACTATGAAGCCACTCTTGGCACTATTATGAATTCGCAAATTCAGGGGTTAGCGTTCCAGACAGATGCTCGCAATTATAAAAGCTCCATGGGGCGTGCGCTATTTGACGACAATATGCCACCGGAGGTTTATCGCACCTTAGTCACCGAGGTTAATCAAGCTCTACCGACCTTACATCGTTATTTTAGATTGCGGAAAAAAATGCTCGGTATCGAAGATGCTATGCGCTACTACGACATCTATCCACCCCTAGTTAACCTAAAGAAAACCTTCAGTATTGAAGACTCAATCGCTGTTACTCGACGCGCATTAGAGCCGCTAGGCCCGAAATATATGGCTGCCTATGATTTAGGCGTTAAGGGTCGCTGGATGCATGTATTCCCCTCAACTGGAAAGCGTTCAGGCGCCTATATGTCAGGGGGAGCCTACGATGTCCACCCCTATGTATTGCTAAACCACAACGATGATTTTGAAAGCGCCTCTACCTTTGCTCATGAATATGGGCATGCGGTGCACTCGGTACTTTCCAACGCAACTCAACCTTGGGAGACTGCTGGCTATTCTACGTTTATCGCAGAAACTGCTTCAATAATGAATGAAATGCTGCTTCAAGATATGCTGATAGAAGAGGCTAAAACTGCTGAGGAAAAATTATTTTATTTAGGCATTGGGCTCGAGGCCTTACGCGGCACTTTCTTTAGGCAGACCATGTTTGCCGAATTTGAATTAAAAATTAATAAAGAGGTTGAGTCTGGCAATGTGCTGACTGGAACCAAGCTCACCGCTATGTATTTAGAGCTATTAAAACGTTACCACGGACATGATCAAAACGTGGTGACTATCGATGATTTATATGGTATTGAATGGGCATATATCCCTCACTTTTACTATGATTTCTATGTTTTTCAGTATGCCACTTCAATTGCCGCAGCGAGCGATCTAGCGAAAAAAATCCGTAGCGGCGATCAACAAGCGCAACAAGATTTTATCAAGTTATTAGACGCTGGTGGGTCTGATTACCCCTACCAATTAATGAAAGATGCAGGAATTGATATGGCGACTGCGGCACCTTACAAAGCACTCGTTGAACGCATGGATAGTATTATGGATGAAATGGAAACCATCTTAGACAACCGTTAAGCTATAAACTCAATTTACACTAGTAAATTTTCTAATCTGCAATTACAGAATCGTCACCTTTAAAAGGCGGTAGCCCAACGTCCTTTAAAAGAGCAGCCTGATCGCCACCGTAACTTTTACTCAGCGGTTTACCGCCTCGGCTTAATCCCTTAAAGGACTGTTGGTCCATCAGATTCCAAAGGGCATATTTAACATTGTTATCCAACCCTATTAGACCAAAATAATTTTCTGATCCATTGATATCGTCTGGATCTTTCCACTGCTCATCAAATGCCTCAAAATAAAACACTGACATGCTGGATTCTTTTTCCCAGTCGCGCATATGCTGATAATACAGGCCCTGCTTTAGCTCATCGGCGGCCAAAGACCCAGAGGCACCATAGAGGGTTGCGGCAACAGAAGACCAGCCAGTTTCACCAATATGGATTGGCTTTTCCAACCCAAGACTTTGCACATAGTCCGCAACCCCCTGATATTGGGAAATTGCATACTGTTTAGCACGCAGCATGGCTGCCTCAATCATTTCAATTTTTGATAAATTTTCCTCGCCCTCAAAAACTCCCCAGTAGTTAGGGTTATAGTGCGAATCATGGAATGGGTAGGTATGAACTGATAAATAATCGACCGCTTTAATTAAGGCTTCTAGGTCTTCAGAATGATAGCTCTTGTCACCACCACCCCAAGATGCATAATTATCTGAACTGGTAATCCAAACATCATTAGATAGCTGGCCGTCCTTTTTAAGATTCTGTAGATAATTCACCCACCTTAGAATAGTGTTTGGATAGACAAAATACCTGGTGGCCCAATGCACCATCGCTTCATTACCCACAGCAATTACCTTGACGATATCTGGGTATTGGTTAGCGAGCGATACCGACATTTCAATTTCAGCCCGATTATTTTCTTCACTTTCTTCCCCGTGAATTGGAGAAATTTCGGTCCAAGCATTTTTACAGTCGATCCAGGCTCCCAACATGACATACATTTCAAAACTAGAATCCGCTTGTTTTAGCTGCCTAATCGCTTCAAGGATTCTCTCTGCCTGAGGAAATTGTGATGTATTGTAGGTGCGAAGAATTCTTACGCCCATAGCTGAGAGTATGCGCATATCCTCTTTTAGATCTTCAACTGTAGGCACATCATCACGCGTCTTTTCGCGATAACCACCATAGGAAATTGCCGGATAATTTGGATTTCCTAAAATTTCCTTAGCAGAGGGCCCATGAGAGTCATAACTAGACTCATTATGGGTTGTTTTTTCACAGCCAAAAAGGCTGAAAGTTATTAGCGCAAGGACAAGATACTTAGAGAAAGTTCCCACTTAATTTAACCTATAATTATTATGTACAGACATTTAGGCGATTATATTACTCATTTAACAATTTTGCATAGTAGTTATAGCGCTTGTTTTGCACAGCCCTCGGAAATAGAATGTCCGACTTAATTTTTAACCCAAGGTGACACCAATGAAACCTTCCAAAGTTGAACTCAATTACCGTGACAAAAAATACCAACTTCGGGTTAATAACAAACCTTTCTATATTAATGGCGCTGGTGTCGATTTTGGCAATATCAAAAGTCTTGCAGATTTCGGAGGCAATGCTTTTCGTACCTGGCGTGTTAATAATGGTGAAAAAAGCGGACTCGAAATTCTTGATGAAGCACATCAAAATGGCCTGATGGTGTGTATGGGTATTGAGGTGGAACGCGAACGGCATGGCTTTAATTACGAAAACCAGCAGGCAGTATCTGAGCAAATGGCGGCAATCAAAGAGGATATCCTAGCCCTGAAGGACCACCCCGCACTTTTAATCTGGGGTATTGGCAATGAGCTAAATCTTCGCCATAAAAACCCCAAGGTATGGGATGCGGTCAATGATCTATCAAAAATGATCCACCAGATTGACCCCAATCACCCCACCACTACCATGCTGGCGGGTGCTGAGCCCGAGGTTATTGAGCTAGTCGATAAATTATGTCCAGATCTAGATCTACTATCTTTCCAGATTTATGGCGCTATAGACAAACTTCCTGGTTTTTTACAGGAGAGTCACTATCAGGGTGCTTATATGATTACCGAATGGGGGGCTACAGGTCACTGGGAATGTGAAAATACCCGCTGGGACAGACCTATAGAGGCAAATAGCACGGAAAAAGCTAATGACTATCGTTTAAGATATTTAAATTATATTGCAGAAGATGCCAAACAATGCATTGGGTCATTCGTTTTTTTGTGGGGCCAAAAGCAAGAGCGAACACCTACCTGGTATGGGCTATTTTTAGACAATAATAACAGCACTGAAGCCGCTCAAGTCATGCAGTATCTTTGGACGGGAAAATGGGCACAGCATAAAATTCCACAGATTGGTAAATTAACCGTCAATGGTATGCTGGCCGAGGAGAGTGTCTGCTTGCAACAGGGCCAAACCTACAGTGCAAAGATTGATAGTAAAACCACTAATAAAAATCTAAGTTATCGTTGGGAATTAATGAGAGAGGTTGACCGAGAATTAGAAAGCGATGGTGGCGACTTTGAGCCAACGCCAGAAATTGTTTGGCAGCAATCAAATGCCAATACATTAATGAATGTAGAGTTTTCACCCCCTCAAACTGGGGAGTTTCGACTTTTTGTTTATGTAGATGACGGCCATGGCGGTTCGGCTACCGCAAATATGCCTATTTTGATCGAATCTTAGGCAGTTAACACATAAAGCTGACAGATTTTCGAACGATTAATTAATAAAAGATGGTAGACTCAAAACACATCTAGGTGATGAATAGAGTCACTTCAAACTAATAATAACATTAGAAGATACGGATTATGACCCAAGATAACTTGCAAGAAGTATCAACCACCAATCAGGTACCCTTTAATCAAAAAATCGCTTTTGGCATTGGCATGTTAGCCAATCAAATGTTCCCCGCTGCATTGGGTATATTTATGGTGATTCTTGTTCAAGGATTAGGCATGAGCCCTGTTCTTTGGGCGCTAATTTTCTTTATCCCCAAACTAATAGATGCAGTAACTGATCCATTAATGGGTTAGATCTCCGATCACACCAATTCAAGATGGGGAAAACGCCGTCCCTACGTATTTGTAGGCGCTATTATCTCAGGCTTATCGTTTATGATGATGTGGCAGCTATATGCCACTAACACCGAGATGTATAACTTTTATTACTTCCTATTCTGGGCCTGTGTATTTTGGATTGGCATGACTATTTTCGGCGTTCCTTATGTCGCTATGGGCTATGAGATGAGTACTGACTTCCATGAGCGCACCCGCATTATGGCAGTGGCTCAGTGGATTGGTCAGTGGGCCTGGGTAATTGCACCCTGGTTCTGGATTATTCTCTATGATCCCGATTGGTATGAATCAGCCACTGAAGGCGCTAGAACCCTTTCACTATGGGTTGGCGGTGGCTGTATGATAATGGCATTGGTACCCGCTATTTTTTGCACCCATACAACACCAGCATCTGCTGTCCAACATGAAAGAGATGATAAGTCTCTTAAAGAAACTATGCTCGATTTTGGTCGTGGTATTCTAGTGACTCTACGCAATAAACCCTTCCAGAAAATCTGTATTGCTACTTTCTTTATCTTTAATGCGTTCCAAGTAGTAGCTGCATTTTCTTGGTTTATCGTTGTGTACTACATGAACGAAGGCGATCCAACAGCCGCGGGTGTCTGGCCTACTTTATTTGGCTCTGTTGGTGCTTTATTTACTACCTTTATGGTAATTCCTATCGTAAATCACTTTGCCCAAAAATACGGTAAAAAAACCACTTTCCTATACTCGCAAGCGGTTTCACTGCTGGGTTATGTGCTTTTCTGGTGGGGATTTTCACCAGAAAATCCATGGATGATGTTTATCCCATTACCACTTTTCGCATTCGGTATTGGCGGCCTATTTACTATCATGATGTCTATGACTGCCGATGTCTGTGACTTAGATGAACTAGAAACTAATCAACGACGCGAAGGCACCTTTGGCGCTATCTACTGGTGGATGGTTAAATTTGGCGGTGCATTTGCTGGCGCGGCAAGTGGCTTAATTCTAAGCGTTATTGGCTTTGACCAATCAGTGGCTCTCCAAAGTGAAGAAACAATGACATTGCTTCGACTTAGCTATATTATTATCCCCTGCACTGGTACTCTAATAGCCATCTTTGCGATGCGAAATTACGATCTTGATGAGGAGAAATCTCATGAGATTCGCACACAATTAGAAGCGCGATAATGTAGATAAACTTATTATTCGCAAGCATAAAAAAGCCGTCTGTTTAGACGGCTTTTTTTATTGGTTTTAACTTTAAACTTAGGCTTATTCTAATCCAGGCTGTAGAGTAACACTGATCTTCACAACTTCGCCGGTCTTATCAAAGATGGAAAGCGACGTTTGCGGATCAATAGCATCACCGGAAATTGCCTTTTCAGTACCATCGGCGTAACTGATGACAACTGATGTTTCCTCTGCAAGACTGTATACAACAGGCACCTGACAGTAAGTAAAGCCCAACTGACCAGCCTGAAGCTCAACCGTCTGCTGATCGCCTGAAATATCAAAATAACTTAACTCATCAGCTGAAGATAAGAACTCAGACTTTCTTAAAATAAACGGCTTAAAGTAAATAGAGCCACCTGATACCGATAGACCCAGCTCCATAAGGCGTGTAATCACTTCTTCTTTTACCTGACCAGTCATTCCCGGCTGTTTAGCACCGGCAAAACCTGGAGTATGAGAGTATGGATCGGTTGGGAAAGCACCGTAATTATCTGGTGTTTTATTAAACCCAATACCTGCGCGTATATCAAAATAGCAATCTGCTAATTTACCCACAGTAACCGTATCAGAACCCTGCTCTAGTGCTTTGCGGAAATTTTCGAGCGATGCAAGCAATAACTTAGAAACCATATGCCAATAAATAGAACCTAGTCCTTCATAGGCATACATACCGCCTGATCGACCGGTAAATTGACGATGATTAAATACCGACTCAAAAATCTCTTCAATTAATGACTGCTCTTTATCAACTAAATCTTGGTAGCCATTTTCCTTCAATGCGCCTAAAACAACCCTAGCGCTGTCGACATTATTAAAGGCGCCGTTAAAGTGATAGCCCCCCTGAGAATTTTTTTCGACAAGAGCGGTATCACCAGAGCTCACTAGCAACGTTAATAACTCCGAACGTTTTAGCTGCGCTTCAGGGATAATATTTTTATCGACAAAACGAGTAAGTTCACGATCTGGGTATAACAAATATGAGTGCTGACGCTCCGTATAAACTGAAGAATTTCTTAATGAGGTTAATACTTCAAGAGCCTGCTCTGGACTCAAATAGCCCGAACTCAATACCGCAACCTGACCTTCTAGCATTTCGTAGAGATGGCTTACTTCTACAGAGTCTTCTGTAGCAGTCATTAGGTTATAGGCATGATACAAGCCATCTTCACGGCGATTAGCCTCAATACTGTGATCAATATACTCAAGCGATAGCTTCAAGAATGCAGTCAGGTCAGCTGTTTTGAGCATCACGCGATTGCCACTGAAGTCATTGTCATAAACGCCGCTGCGGAATTGGCAACCTGCTTCACCCAGCGCATCAACCACACGCTTTCTATCCGTGTCGTTAATTTTTCCAGCCAATAGTTGCTTATTATCTTCAAAAGTACGGTTAATTGATCGTAAAAGCCCATCAATTTCTTCTGAAATTGCCACCTCTTCAAGCTCTGTATTAGAGAACAGATCAAGAAGATATTGCTGATAACGTCTTGTGTAATACAGCGTTACCATGGATACACCGTAGCCTACCAATGCATTATTCGCATCGTTCCACTCTGGACGCTGGGTATTCATCCAAATACCGCCCTCTGGAATAAAGTTCGACAACTTAGACAGCATAGTTGCTAAAAGCTTCTCAGTCAGATTCACATAGTAAACCGAACCATTTTTATCCCAGATAAGACGCCCATCAGCACCTACCTGAGAGACGCGCTGCTCAATAAGTTCATCAGTAGCCTCATCAAAATCGATAGTGTTGTGAGGATCTTTTAATAGATCTTGATAGCCTTTAATTTTGTAGGGCACGTTGGCGTAACAAAATAGATCACGGGTTAAGAAGTCACGCAATGTACCTGGATGATGGTCATTGGAGAATTCTAAGAACTTCAATAGGTAAATAATCTGATGATCACCCCAGTAGCCAATATTGGCCCAAGGATCATGCGGATCTGGCTTTTCCCAATCAATACCGGCTTTAGTAATTCGGTAAGGATTATAGCCATCGGCTGTAGAAGCATTCACAAACTTACAGATCATGCTTTCGATGTAATTAGGAATTGAGTAACTCAAGGCTTCCCAGTTTTGGAAAATATCGCGCCAGTTACCCTCAAAGTTAAGCAGCTGCGATCCATCTTCTTGCTTCACTTTGATATTAAATTTATTCCACGGTCGAGATGGATCCCCATGGCGACGGCTAAATGAAAGCGGCAAGTATTCAAAACACAGTCTCTGAACGCCAGCATCATTTTGCTTGGAAGCAGCTTTGACTAGATCACTGTAGTGAAAAGTGTCATCCAAGCCTTCGAAAAAGTCTTTAAACTGATCATATACTTGGCGGTTAAAGCCTTTAACAAATCCAATTAAATCTGCCTTGGGCACTGAATAGTTATCTACAAACAAACCCCCACGCATTACATTGAATAACACATTGGCAAAATGGTGGTTAGCGCTTAGTCGATCTTCAGTGACCTGTAAGCCATCTGAGATGCCTACGATACGGGCAAGATTTTCTGAACCCAAGGCTATATCAGCTTCTATATCCTGATTGATATTTTTATCTGCCTTCAAGTAAGCCATTAAGTCTCTTACTTTAGCTGGACCCTGATTGATTTCAGCAACAATATTCCAGCTTTTTTCTTCAGATGACCCCAAAGTTAGGCAATCATTGACAAAATAAGCACCGCGACGACCGCGAACGTCTAGCTCTTGCTCGACACTTACACCTTTACGGAAGCTATCAAGTTGAAGGGAAGAAACCAATTTTTTAGCGTTTGGCAAACCAACTGACCAAACCGTAGTGGTAGAAAGCGCTTCACTAGGCTCAGCACGGTCTACCAAAATAGAACTCATGCTGTACAAACCAAGTCCACTTTCTGCATCGAGCTCATTCTTCTTATAAGCATCAACCAGACAACTCAAACCACCTTGAACATCAGTTTCAACGCCATAAGGCAAAAGATTTTCAATACCATCGATAATCTCTACCTCAGCAGATGAATTACCGTTATTGATCAGAGTTGAAGTTTTAACAAAACCAAATTTATCGGATGTACGCCATGCGTAACGGAAAGTCAGGGATAAATCCTGATTAACCTCTTCAAAAATTAGCTTATCACCAAACACATTCTTATAAAGGTTGCGGGTGATGTTGTAGATGCCATTATATTGCTCAGAGAACGGCTCCCAGAGAGAGGTTTTATCTGCAATAGTCGCAAGTGCTATGGTTCTACTACCCGTATATGGCGAGCCATCACTAATTTTGTCATCTGTGTAGTATGGGAAAAGGGCATTTTCTGAATTAATTCTTCCAGCAGTAAGTCCACCGCGAGTGGAAATGAACATCCAGTGATCGGAATCGCTAACTACGCTGATGAAGAAATCCTTCATCTGGTCGTAGTTCTCAATTTGATAGAAGGTTTCACCTTCTATATTGATGTAATTGCCGCCAACCTCAACATTATTGGTTTGTTGAAGTTGCTGACCTACGTGAATTTGCTTATGAGTCATTTGAAACCTAACTAATTATCTCGTTGAAAGTAAGTACTTGGATCCTAATTACTGGATACCCGCTAGCAAATCCATTTGTCTCGTTTAGACTTTTAATGCTATATACGCTAATTGGTAAAACTCAAAAGGCGGCTATTCTAAGGGCACTATTTTAATTTCGCCAGTTTATCGACCGATTAAATAGACCTTTTTGACGAAAATTGGGCAAATTTGGGCAAATTTATTCATTTTTTTCACCTGTTTTGGCTAAATAACTTTTTACAGATCGTAAAATTATGTTTCTTTGTTGTAACTTTTTATCTTGTCCAGTACGATTCTGCGCCCAGGCAATTTAAACAACAAAATAGCCTATTTAAAAAAATTCGGCGCTAATAATTGCACCACACTTGATGTAAACTAGTCGTTTAACTAAGACAAATCCCGAGGTTCTATTAATCAATGTCTAAAAGAGAAGGAAAAATCCTATCCCTCACTGGTATAGATATTTCTCAGCTTAGCCAAGTCCAAATGCAGGAATATTTTAAAAGCTGCTTAGATTCTGGGATTCATGGTATTGGTTTTAGTGCCTATCGCGAAGGCCAAGAGCCTGGCGATCAACTGGAAATTGAACAGATTCGAGAGCGCATGGCTACCCTAAAGCCACATACTGGATGGGTGCGCTCGTTCTCTTGCTGCTTAGGTAATGAGCTTGTTCCTGTGGTTGCAAAAGAGATGGGACTTAAAACGCTTGTCGGAGCATGGCTTGGCGACAACCTTAAAAAGAATGAGCTTGAGATTGAGGGACTGATAAAACTAGCCAAAGAAGGTTATGTTGACATTTGCGCAGTCGGCAATGAAGTACTTTATCGCGATGACCTATCTGAAGAACAGTTACTTGAATATATTGCCAGAGTTAAGGCAGCAGTTCCCAATCTACCTGTAGGCTATGTTGATGCCTACTATGAATTCGAAGATCGCCCAGCAGTCACGGAAATTTGCGACGTCATTCTTGCTAATTGCTATCCCTTCTGGGAAGGCTGTCCTATTGAATATTCTTTGCTGTATATGAAAGATATGTACAATCGAACCATTAAGGCCGCTGGTGGCAAGAAAGTTATTATTACCGAAACTGGCTGGCCCAATCGCGGCCAAAGTTTTCATGGGGCTGAGCCATCAGAAACTAATGCCATTCGGTATTTTCTGAACAGTCAGCAGTGGACAGAGTCTGAAGATATAGACATGTTCTATTTTTCATCGTTTGATGAATCATGGAAAATTGGTGCCGAAGGTGATGTTGGTGCCTATTGGGGTTTGTGGGACAAAAATGAACATTTAAAATACTCAAAATAAGAAA
This sequence comes from Porticoccaceae bacterium, assembly GCA_029246925.1. Taxonomy (GTDB): domain Bacteria; phylum Pseudomonadota; class Gammaproteobacteria; order Pseudomonadales; family Porticoccaceae; genus HTCC2207. The sequence continues at coordinate 18,854 of JAQWMF010000014.1, read as the reverse complement.
TATGACAAAAAATATCTTACCTTTTACAAAAGCTATTTGCTATTCGGGATATCGCGATGGACAGAGTCCAGATGGCGGTGAATTTCCATCCTATGATCAAGTCAAGCAAGACCTATTGATCCTTAAAGATGATTGGAAATCATTACGACTCTACGGTAGCGATCAACATTCAAAAACCATTTTGCATGTTATTGAGAATGAGCAACTGCCATTTGATGTAATGCTTGGCGCCTATATTACTGCTGAGGTTTGCAATGAAAATTGTCCTTGGGGCGGCCTTTACTCTGAAGAAGAATTACGCAGCAATAAGCATCATAATGAAAAACAAATTGAAGAATTAATTGAACTGGCTAATAAGTATCCAACCATTATTAGCTCAGTCTCTATAGGCAATGAGGCCGCAGTTAGCTGGACCGATCACTTAGTACCCACGGAAAATCTAATTGATTATGCTCAGCGCACCAAATCACAGGTATTACAGCCAGTAACTTTTTGTGAAAATTACGTTCCTTGGCTAGAACATCTCAGACCACTTGCAGAGCAGCTTGACGTTATTTCCATCCATACCTATCCAGTATGGGAGTTCAAAAGCATTGATGAGGGTTTGGCCTACACTATTGCTAATTTTCAAGCAGTCCAAGACGCCCACCCTGACAAACAGATTATTATTACTGAAGCTGGCTGGGCGACGAATTCAAACGGACGTGGCATTGAAAGCCATAATGTTAATGAAAATTTTCAACAGCAGTATTTTCACCAACTTATGAACTGGGCTCAGGAACAACAGGTACTGGTTTATTTCTTTGAAGCCTTTGATGAAAACTGGAAAGGCTCGCCCGATCCACTAGAACCAGAAAAACACTGGGGCATCTATAAAGCAGATAGAACACCCAAGCTGGTAATGCAGAGTTAATTTCATCCTCTGATTATCACCTATCCTTAAATACCTTTGATTACTATGGATGGTCGTCAAATATCTTTGTTATAAAATCCCTTAATCAGAAAAGCCTCTTCACCCTAGACTACACTTAATATAAAGGTCTTGGGTTTGTTTAGGGGTTAACTGGTCATTTTTTTAGAATTAATCCTCTTTCAAATTATTGTCGTATGAAAATTTAACTGAATCGGAAAATTGCGACTTAGACAATACAAATAATGAAAAAGGTTTAAGGGTATTACTATGAATAGACACTTTTATATCAGCAATAATCTTAATGATCTCGAATTACTTGAAGTAGAACTTGAAACTGCAGGCATATCCGCCGCCCACTCCCATGTACTGAGTCTGGACGATGCTGAAGTTGCAGCACATCCAAACCTCAACGAGGTTGAAGCGGTCCTTCGTACAGATGTTGTTCACAGCACAAAGATAGGTGCAGTTGTTGGTGTTATTGCCGCTACATTGATGCTCTACGCTGTCACACTAACAGGCTGGGCACAACAGGCTACATGGGTTCCGTTTATTTTCTTATCAATAGTAATGATTGGATTCTTCACCTGGGAATTTGGATTTATTGGCATACAACGCAAAAATAACCGTTTTGCCCGCTTCGAAAAGGCCCTTAAAAACGGGAAACATATCTTTTTTGTTGATATTGAACCTAAAAATGACCAGCTGTTGGTTGATAGGGTCAAAAAACATCCGAGAATTAAAAAAGCGGGTGACGGGCCTTCAGTCCCTCAATGGTTTATTCAAATACAAGATGGCTTTAAATCTTTTACTAAGATAATGCCTTAAAATTAAGTGATACAAAAAAGGGCCCTGTAGGGGCCCTTTTTTTGTTCTTTTAGATCATTAATCTTTGATTAATTTAAATGTCCAATCACCCCAGGAGACATTAATATTCAAGGTCATGGTTGTCGCGGTGCTATCAATAACCTCATAAACAATTGAATCTGGCGTTTGGCTTGGAGAATCCATTTCCGAACCATTAATTGCCTTGGGAATCCCTAAATGAGCACCCGCACCATTTAATGTTATGGTCATAGCTGAATCATCAAAAATATAACCAGTACGTCCAGCGCCATTATGCGGTGCAACCGGTGTTCCACAACGCTCTGAAGCTACCCCTTGCCATGGTTCTACCCAAGTCTCACCGTCCATTTGGTTGATAAACGCGCCATTACTAGAAAATATAAATAGATCATCAAATAGGCAGCTTCGACTAGTTACTGATGCTACATCATTAGCCCAGTACGGATTGCTCAATGCACCCGCTTCAGGGGCTAACTTCCAATTACCCACTAAATCACTGGCCGTTATTGGGGGGGCTGCCTCTGGCAATGGATCAGCTTGCGCATTAGTCGCTACAAGTTCGATCCAATTTAAATTAACACCACCAGAACGAGCTTCCAGACGCAATGTGTGTAGTCCTTGATCAAGATAGATTACTCTGCCAGAAATTGTCTCCCAATTCTGCCAGGCGCCAGTGTTTGTGACTGCAATTTGATCAATCCAAGTACCATCTAATAGGATCTTAAAGCCTGGCGAACTGCCGCTCTGACTCGCAACTCGGTAGTTCATCTGATAATTACCTGACTGACTGATATTAAGGCTGTATTCCATCCAGTCACCAAGGTCAATCCAACCTACATTTTCACCACCACCAGTGTCCTGAGAGTTTTCAGTGGCTACTTCACCCTCTGGTGCTGAAATTACATTCGACCAATCTTCAGCTTCAATGCGAGGGTTATCGCTATCAACAACAGGGTCTTCCTGCACCTCAGCAACATAGTCAGATGCAACCAACTTAAAGGTCCAGAACCCTGCTGAATAGGCAACTTCTACAGTTATACTGTTATCTGTACTGGCCATTACCTTATAAACAATGGATTCAGGGGCATCATCTGGACTGGCCAGTTCATCGCCACCACTCATTACTTTAGCCAGACCGAGATGAGCGCCAACACCGGTCAATGTAATGGTTCCCGCTTCAGGATCTAATACATAGGATGCACTGCCACTACCATCGTGAGGCGCAACTGGTGTGCCACAGGCCTCAGGATCTACACCTTGCCATGGTTCAATCCAAGTTGAACCACCCATTTGGTTAGTGAACGTCCCATCTTCAGAAAATACAAATAGATCATCAAACAAGCAATCTCTATCGATAACGGTAGCTGCATCAACCTGCCACCAGCCTAGATTGCCAGATTCCCAACCCACACCAGCGGAACCAGCTTCTGGGGCTAATTTCCATTCACCAACCAGTATTTCTTGCGTCAAAGTTATAGGCTCAACCACTTCGTCTAGCATGGTTATGTCGTCAAAATAGTAAGTTTCTCCATTACCCGCACTTAAGTAATTAAAGAATACTGAAACTGTATCAAAATTATAGCCTGTGTTTAATTCAGCTGTGCCATCGACTGGGTTACTAAAGTCAAAGATTAATATTTCCCATTCATTAGCTACCGTGGTTAAGGCTTCAGCCTCAACAGAATTAGCACTGTTGGTTGAATCTTCTAGTTTCATACGCACTGAGGTGCCAATAGCTGAGCTATACGCGCGCATCGATAATCTAGTTAGAGTCTCACTCAATGGGTATGTAACCTGAGCGCTGGCAATCTTAACCCCAGATTGTGCAACAGCACCTTTAAGGATAGAGACAACGGTATTGGTATTATCCGATGGGTCAGCTTCTAGGTTAGATAAACTATCACCTAGATCGATTAAGTCATAATCCACATACAGATCATTAAAGTTAATCACTTCACCAACATTTAGGCTGTCATCGACTCCTGTACCTAAATTGCCAGTAGCTGTTTCATTCGTTGGCATCAACTTAATCCAATTAAGGTTAAGACCTCCTCCTGGCGCTTCAAATCGAAGCACATAATCACCCGCTTCTAGAGAAATATTTCCACCTTCGACAGTTTGCCAAATCTGCCAACCACCGGTGTTTGGCACCTGAATCGAATCAACTAGGTTGCCATCTGTAAGAAGATTAATACCTGAGCTACTGCCTGACTGGCTGGCCATGCGGTAACTCACTGTGTAGTTACTCGCTTCACTAACCTGTAGTTCATACTCCATCCAGTCACCAGCATCAATCCAACCCACATTTAGACCGCCACCTTCATCTTCACTAGGCTGTGTGTTCACTTCTCCATCGGGAAGCTGAACCGAATTTGAATAGGTTTCAGCTTCAATGATAATTGCGGCGCTTTGCTCACAATCAACCGCTTCAGTTTCATTAAATGTTAGCCAGTTAATATTGAAGGAATCGCCCAAAGCTTCGAGTCTTAGGGTTTGACTGCCTTCGTTAAGCTCATAGTGTCGAGTGAATGTAACCCAGCTTGACCAACCACCGGTTGGCGCTATTTTGAAGCTATCTGCAGTTTCACCGTCAAATATAAGCTCAAAACCATCACTGCCTGAATCACTAGCGACACGATATTCCGCGCGATAACAGGCTGTACTTGGTAACTCTACGGCATATTCAATAAAGTCACCGGCATCAAAATTACCCACATGCTGACTTAAATCGCTATCAGAAGCCGTATCTATACTGACCGTACCTGCTGGTGCAGCTACTACGGTAGTCCAATCCTCTGCTTCGACTTTTAAATCATCTGGCTCTGGTGCAACCCACTCACAACCAGCACCATAGTCAGAACCGCCTTCACCGCCCAACTGAATATCCATATTCATAAAGTTCATATTGCCGCCACTGACTACTCTGAGCTTTTGCACACCGGCTTTCAAAGTGATATCAACCGTCATATCTTGCCAAATATCCCAACTCGTTGTATCTGGTGTTGAGAGATTTCCCGTTAGTTTTTCACAGTCAGACTCTAGACTAATAAAGCCACCACCCCATGATGCCGTTCGCAGAGTCAGGGTATAATTTCCAGCCTGAGCCACATCTATACTGTATTCAAGCCATTCGTCTGGTTCAAAGAATCCCACAGAGGTATGGCCTTCTGAGCTGGACTGAACATCAACCGCTTCAGACGCACGATAGGCCTCACCGAGATTGACTGCACCGGTGTCATGATAGGATATTCCTTCACCGCCATTATCATAATCAGAAGCCCAAAGGCGACCGTTAGGTGCCAAACTGTCTAGAGGGTGGTCGCCATTGCCGCTAGTTGGCACTGGCATTGGACTTCCGAAAAATGGACCAGGGGGAGTCTCTGGTAGCTCTGGTAATGGATCAACAGAATCAGTGTAACTGGTCACCATGCGGTATGTGTTTGCACCTCCGCGTTTAATACCGGCACCCATTGAGCCCGTTAGACCGAACCCATCGCCATCAGCAGAGGGAATGGTTCCAATTAAGTGGCCTGATCCTGACCATGGGCGAAGCGCTATATCACCAGTGGGCAACTCCAACCATTTGAATTTTTGATTAACCCCGATTTTTCTAGCGGTGGCCACTAGGGGTTGCCCATAGTCGCTGACAGATAAATATCTACCATTATCGGCTAGCAATGCGATATGCCCGTCATCACCGGCATCTACCACAATAAATTCATCCGAACCCACGCCATCATAGCTACGATCACCAGCTACAACTCTGTCATTATCATCAAGTCCAAGAAACGCTTTATCGGCACGACTATACAAACCAATTTTTTGGTCTATAGGTATATTGGGTGTACCGCTTGCTGGCCAGGTAGTCGTAGGGTTGTCTGGACGCCATGCCGTACCATAGGTATCCATATAGTTTTTAATGCGATCTAATTCAAGATCATTGGCACCTAGCCATTCAAATTGAGTCCAGCCAATTTGATGACTTTCGAATACTTCGTTATAGCCATTTTTGGTATCACCAGGCCAAAATTCTGTACATAGCAATGCTGGATAGTCATCACTTGCTTCAAAGGCTTCAATAGTGCTTTCAACCTGAGGGAGATTCCAATAGGCGTGGAATGCGAATCCGGCATTTTTCCAAATATCAGGGAACTGCTCAGCCAAACCATCAGCGCCTTTAATGGCTTGAGAACCACCAAAAAATGACATAAAGGATCCCAATAAAACCATGGTATCAGGCGCCACTTCCCGAATTTTTTGATACATCTGAGCCTGCTTTTCCCAGTCTTCTGTCGTCCAATAAGCATTTGAACCAACTACCGGCTCATTGTGTGCTTCATAGATAACATGGGTTTCATCTTTATATTTGGCGCCATAGAGATCCCAAAACGCCAATACTTTTTCCATACTGTGAATCGCCCCATTTTCGCCGTTATTACCGATGGTGATAATGAGGTACATTTTGGCTTCACGGGTGATTTCAACTAAGTGATCCGCTAGAGCTTCATTAATACCTGCTGGATTGGGGTTTTGTGCTGCATCGCCCTCCAGATATACATGCAGGGTATTGAAACCATAATTATTCACCATATCCTGCAACTGCTGTAGGGTTGGCATAGGCGGATTCATTGCATTTGCCGCGTTATAGGGATCGCCACCATCTGTCGATAGGCTGACACCTCGAAGCAAGGTACCCATATCAGAACGGATGACGTTATAACCTAGAGACTTATCTATATAAGGTCGCCCACGAACAGTGATATCTGCCAGTGACACATCAGGAATTTCTCCTAGTGGCTTATAGGCATTTGAGTCCTGATTACTGGTATCTACTATATTTTCTGGAGCATCCAGAAATTCATTGCCAGTTTCAACACCACAGCTGACAATAAATAATAGTAAAAAGCATAGCGCGCAAGCCTTCAAGGGACTTACCGAGCTAAGAGCGTAATTTGGACTGTTGATTTGCATTGGGTTACCTTTCTAATTATTGGTCACGATAGCATCGCATTTTTAAATAAATATCTATGGAAATTTAATTCTAATGTATAAATTTTCATACTAGGAATCGTCCTAGTAACGTATTCGAACCAATTTTTTTAGATTCATATCTTTTTTTTTACCTGTAATCAGTAGATGGGTAACTAAAAAGAATGTTTGCAGGCAGAAGTTACCCGCCCAATTTCATAATGGGCTGGTAAAAATGGAAAATACGGAAAAATTACTATCGATTAATTTTTTTCATTAACAGTGATCTTATTTTTCTATTTAAGTTTTCATCAATTGATCCCAATGAACCTTTTGCTTGCTCGGGGATATGGCTATGAGCATCCGAATCAGCATCAAAAATATAATAATCAAAAATATCTCGCCAAGCCTGTTTTTGCTCTGCAGGCAAGTCACGAATACTCATAAGACCATACATTAATACATTTGCCGGACTATCCATATAGCTTGGCGATTGCCGCCACCAGTAATTAATCAGTATATTTAGAGGATCCAATCCCTCAACATGATGCCACCACATACTGGGAATAAATAATCCATCACCCGGTTCTAAAGTAGCAGTCTGAGCAGATTCAAGCGCTTTTTGAAAGTTTGGAAATTTCTCAAAATCGGGATTTTCAAAATCCACTAGGCTGATTGACTGACCGCCCGGCGCCCAATCAATTGGACCTGGGTATAAATTAGCTAACTGATCTGGCGGGAAAAGAGTAAATCGACGGCGACCAACTGCGCAACAGGCAATATTATCTGGCAGATCATAATGCGCAGCAATGCGCGTGCGATTACCCAGCCAAATACTGACTAGGGGATTATTTGGGTCAATCGACAGTCTGTGCTTATCCCGAAATTTGGGAAACCAGCGATCAACCATGGTAGACGCCATATAGACAGTTTCAGGATTCTGATCATCAGCAGATTGATATATCTTGTCTAATAACTGGTGAAGATCTGCTTTAACTGAGCGAAAATTAAATCCAGAAAAATCTTCATTATAAAAAATTCTGCCATCTATATCGGGGTCACCAATTGACGCCGCAACAGGGAGATTTTGATAAAAACCTTTAAGATAATCTCCTGCATCACGGAAGGATTTTTGCCCCATTTTCACTAATGGCCAATCGGCAACTAGCCCGCGAATAACTACTGGCTCCACGGAAGCATAAACCTCATCGGGAACTCGCCCTTGATCAGCGCATTTAATGTCTTTAATTGGCTTATTAATGGAAATCATAAACGTTTGTTTTTTCGCTCAATTAGGGATCTAAAATTAGACATTGAGGCAATCACCATATAGGCCGCCTGCATATAACCACTTGCCCATAACTCAGAGACTGCTTCTGAAGAAAGTGCATCAAGTGCGTCTTCATTAATGGTGTAAAAACCCTGCAACTGATTATTTGTACCATCGTTTAATTCAACCTTAAGATTATGCTTTAGCATTAATTCAACGAATTCTTTGGCTTGCTGCTGCCCCTGATGAATGGCTTCTAGAATAGCACTCATTCTTTGCAAATAATTAGTGACTCCACCCTGTTCAAGAAATAATGCCTCGCCATCGGTTGAGCCAACTCTGGGGCTATCCATATCAATATATATAAGCCGCTCCTCTTCACCATTTTGCTTCTGCTGATTTCCAATAAAGAAAGGCTGACGCTCTAGCATTAAGGGGGTATAGGCTGCATCCCAGTTATCCCCATCTAAAAAAAGATTTTCGTTTTCTTCAAAACCAAACAAAGCGGCAGTATAAAATTTACCGGTTTCTGAATCCTTGCAAAAACAGATAGGGAAATTTGTTTGGATATCCCTGTACTCAAAAGGAAATGTCACAAGGGAGGGAATATTATCCCCTAGACTTGCGGATCTTTTGGTCATTATTTTTAGATCTTTATGATTAATATTATCTAAAAGCACATGATTGGCCATGCCTACTCCTAAATTACTCCGGCAATGTTATGTCAGCTCTCTAATATACCCTTGGATATTGAGAATTGGAATTTAATAAAAAAGCTCCTAACTAATTAAAGTTAAGAGCTTCTTTATCAATCGATCAAAACTTCATGAAATTTTAGAAGCTATATCGGGCACCTAGGTTATAGCGAGCATGACCTACAGAGTATTCTCTAACCTGATAAGACGATCGACCATGAATACGCTGATGCTCTTCGGTTAAGTTAATTCCCTCAATAAATACTGACAAATTATCGTTAAATTCATAGCTCGCATTAAGGTCAAACTGGGAATATTCTTCAACAAAGCGTGGATCTCTTCCGGGGGATGCCAAGAACTCATCACGCCAGTTATAGGCCAACCGAATTTGGAATCCATTCTTATCATAAAAGGCAACTAGGTTAGCCGTATCGCTCATACCAGGAATAACCCACTGTTCCTCATTAAGATTGATATCGTACTTAAGGTCACCATCGACAACCGTGTAGTTTGCTTGAAAACCAAAGCCTGATTCACCAAAGGTATGCTGGGCCATTAACTCTAGACCTTTAACGTTGGTTTCACGCTGATTAATTGGAATAGTAACATCAAAAATAGCCACTGGATCCCCTTCAAGACCAGTTTGAGTCACCTCAATATCGTCACCCAGACCAGATATCTCTATTCCCGGTTGACCTATATAATTTTCCGCATAGTATTCATTTAGGTCCCCCGCATCATAGTCAAATCGCGGATCACCACCCGTTAACTCATCCACTGCCTGATTGTATAAATCGCCATCAATCGGCGTGTAAAGGTTTTTGAATAACGGCTGATCTTCAAAGGTAGCACTTATAATAAAGTTATCTACATCCTTAGACCATAGGCCTGCAGAAACGTAACTGCCTTCATCGTAATACCATTCTAATGATAGATCTAAGTTGGTTGCTTCCATAGGTAGAAGCTGCGGGTTACCTCTTCGACCACCACCACCATCAGTGCCTAGATAATCGATAATCAACGCACCTTTGAGATCGTTGTAAACTGGGCGCGTTACAGTCAAGCTGTAGGAAGCACGCAAGATGACATCATCCATAATTTCCATATCAAAATCGAGACTTGGCAAAAACATGCTGTAGGAACCATCAATTTCTGAGAAGCCTACAATGGTATTGCCCTCTTCATCTTGCTGCTGATAAAGATTAAAGCGGTTATCCAAAATACTCCACTCAACACGGTCATAAAGTGGCACTAGCGCCTCAGAATGAACTTCTGTTTTTTCGTAGCGTATGCCATAGAATAGATTAACTGGACGATCTAATAGATCGCCAGCCCAATGGGTTTGCAAATAGATTGAATCAGACGTTTCAGTTGTGACTTCGTCCAAATCAAAGTTATAAGAGGGGCAGAAACCGGTTAAACAGGGTCCGCCATCACCATCAACATCACCATGGCTACCTGATTGCAGAAGCTCCTCACTGCGATCAATAAGCGCCTGAAAATCCCAAGTGAAAAACTCTGTTACCTGTCGCGGATCACCGCTGCCTTCAAGTGTATCGTAGACATCGGCAATAGAATCAACCGTCAGGAAATCAGCAATATCACCCGGATCACCCACACCACTCCATGTATTTCGAGCAATACTCTTAGACTGCCCTCTGTTGGTAACCTCAATGCGACCAATACCGAAATCTATGCTATGCCCCTCATCAAATACATACTCACCGTCAAACTGAAGCTGCTTAACATCCATAACATTGTTAAAGCTTCCAAATGAACTACCAGACACCTGCATATCTTCAGCATTTACTGGGTCTATTCTAGAAATTTGGTTATAAGAATTTCGCTCACCCAGCTGAACCTCTAAAACAGGCATACCGTCTTCACTAAAGTAGCCCGATGTAGTAATTCGATTAAGTGCAGCAACTGCCATTGAACCGCCTGATCCATGTTTACTATTGGGGCGAGATTCACCGGTTGAATCGTGATAGTCCATATTTAAAGTCAGGTTGTCATTGACTAGCCATTCCAAATTAAAGCCAGCCGATTTATTTTCATCAACTGTTGCAAAAAGTCCGACACCCTGAAGATTATCCTGCGCACAACCCACTTGACGATAAACCGTAGGCGACCATATATTTCCCTCTTGAACCCATTCACTCTCGCGCGTGCTACAACCCGGATCAAACCACGCCGATAAATCTTGGTGCTGAGTATTCATCTGATTTTCAGCATAGGTATAGTCGATAGTTCCAGTAATATTTTCTACCGGTCGCCACTGTAAAGTCAGCTGTCCATTAATACGTTCACGGCGAAAATCATCGAGGTTATATTGAATATTGGTTGGAATGGCATAAATACCCTCAGAAACCTCTGTAGGGAAGTTAATCGCTGTTGGATCGCCAACAGGTATTGAGCCCCATTCTGCATCATCAACGTTATTATCCATATCATCCAGAGTAACAAAATTGCGGCCCATAAAGCTTTGAGTTGTGACTGACTGAGAGCCACCATCTCGAACCTGTTTACTGGCAGATAGAGAAACACCAATGGTGTCCTCGGCAAAGGTTTGACTAAACAGCCCAACAATTTCAGGATTCACTGAATTCCCGCGTCTAGTGCCTGGATCATAGACCCCTTTGGTACTTAAAACTGCACGAAGACCGGGTTTTTCAAGCGGCTTGCTGGTTATCACATTGACTACCGCGCCAATACCACCAGAAGCTACATTGGCTCGACCCGATTTATACACCTCAACCGCAGATATACCCTCAGATGCAATATTACCAAAGTCAAAAGATCTACCACCGTTGGTAGGCATCTGACGGCCATTAAAACTGACAATATTAAAGTCTGGACCAAAACCACGAACCGTAATCTTTGAGCCCTCACCGCGATCGCGCTCAATAGCAACCCCCGTGATTCGCTGCAGAGACTCAGCTAGGTTAGTATCCGGAAATTTACCTATATCTTCTGCTGAAATTCCATCGACAATACCCTTGGCATCGCGCTTAATATCCATCGAACGCTGCAAACTGGCTCGAATACCTGTGACTACAACCTCTTCGATATTATCATCCGCCGTCTCAAGCACTGCTTCCTGAGCATTAGCACCAGCAGCCACAACCATAGCAATACTACTTGCTAATAATTGTCTTTTGAATTTAGTCTCGTACTTCATATATTTATCCCTACTCGAGCTACTTCTAATTATTTTTTAATTGTTGCCAAAACCTATTGTCTGATCAGCTTAATCCAGTTGATATTCATAGGCCCATCGATAAAGTCTAAGCGCATGGTTTGCTCACCCGCGGTTAAATTCACCACGGCGCTTTGCGTTACCCAGTTCTGCCAGTCGCCCGTTGAATCCATCGCTTGCGTATCCACTAAAACGCCACCAATAGTGTTCTCAAGCCCTAGGGTATCCCAGAGTCCTGCAACACGGTATTGAATGAGATATTCACCGGTCGATGGAATATTGACGGTGTATTCAACAAAATCACCCTGATCAATCCAGCCAATATTCTCACCACCGCCAGTATCAGTGGTTTCTTCCATATCAATTCCACTCACGACGTCATAGTCTTCAGCTTCGATAAAAACTTCACCAAGTGGCGGCTGTATTTCAAGCCAGTTTAGATTCTGGTTTTCATCAACAAAGTCGATCTGCATGGTATATACCCCTGCAGTCAACTCGAATGCTGAAGAAGTGACTGTGACCCAATTCTGCCAATCGCCAGTATCAGGAATTGATTGGGAATGAATAACCTCACCATCAAGCGACATAACAAACCCATCACTCCCGCCCTTACTCGCCACACGATAGTCCAGAGTGTAGGGCCCAATAGCTGGTGCATTGATGGTGTAACTTACAAAGTCACCATCACTGACAAAACCAACATTCTGACCGCCACCCTCATCCGCTGTATCTTCAAGACCAGTTCCACTTTGGGTTATGTGGTTTTCGGCTTCAATGCGAATTGGATCAGCTTTTGGTGCAGCAGCCGTTTGCAAGGCCAGTGGACCCTGAAGACAACCTTCTGAGTTTATGCAATTCAGCGAAATATTATCTAATTGCAAATGGGCGCCACCATCCACTTCAAGGATCATCAATGATGTAAGGTTCTCTGGATCTAGACCTAACGGGTCTACAGGATTGTCGATAAAGTCTGACACTGGAATACTGTAAGTTACCCAAGAGTCCAAGGTAAGCTCTTCCAGAACCCAAGAGACTTCTCCAGCACCAGAATCAGCAGTATCATCATCAACAGCATCACCAGATTGCATTTTGATGGTGATATTTTCAGCATCTGTTGCAGCGCTATCGATCAAAAGATCAAAATTCAAAGTAATATCGTAGCCATTTAACTCAACGCTCTCTATTACCTCTGTTTCAATGCCCATTGAAGCTGCCCCAGAAGCATTGGTGAAATCTAATACAAGATCATGCTCGTCGCCTTCAAGAGTAAGGGTTTTAACTTCAGACTCATTGTCACTGGTTAGAGTTAAATCGAATACATCTTTTTTTAGATAGTGCCAGCTCAAAGGGTGTAACGCAGATATTAGAGCCTCAGTAGCAGGATCTTTATAACCATCAGAAAAGATAGTGGTTTGCTCAGCGCCTACAGCCTCAATCCTGTCTGTTGCTCCCCGAGAGATTTTTGACTTTTCCTTGGACGCACATTCTTCAACGCTAGCTTCCACTGAAGGGTTACAAGACCACACCTTTATATAATCAACAAGAATTTGAGTCGGCAAATCTTCAGTGGCTGCTGTCACATCAAAAATAACGTGCATAGGCTGATTAAATGGTCCGTCTGTATCAGCAACTATATCGTCGGCACTTTGGTTATATCCCCATAGGTTCAGTGTATTTACTGTATAGACATGGGTTCCATCTATATACCAACGTATTTTTTTCTCACCCCATTCAATAGCATAGGTATGAAACTCATCAGAAGTAGTCGCAAGAATATCAGCATTCATAAGAACGCCACTTATTCTATCCAAACCGTAGTGCGCACCAGCCGTCATAGTGCCATCTTCAGCCTGCATTAAACTTAGCGCGTTATCACCATCGTAAATATCGCTCACTGGAACTAATTTAAAGGCCGACATTACATCAACACCAGCAGCCGTTCTTACATTGGCTTCAATACGACCTTTGCTGATTGGCTGTATACCTTTAACTGACGAAGATTGACCCTCAATTGCATTAATTTTAAGACTGCCACTACTAACAGTAACATCATCTCCAACCCAGAGACTTGAGTCGAATACATCAGCAGCATTAAATTCGTCACTCCAAACTAATTCCCAGCCATATTCATCAATACGCTCAAAATCATTCACTACATTTATAGTAAGAGTCGCCGTAGAGGTGGCACCAGTAACATCATTAGTCGCTACATAATGTATTGCGTCAGAGCCAAAAAAATCTAAATCAGGTGTATAGGTAAATGTGCCATCTGTATTGAACACAAGAGTTCCATTTTCCATGGTCTGATTTTCAACCAAAGAAAAACTAAGATTGTCGCCTTGATCATTGGTGCTCACATCACCAATCACCTCACCGCCATCTTCTTTAGTTTCTACAATATCGCCAATTGCAAAAATATCACGCACAACATTTTGATCTGCATCGCCACCACAGGCTGTAAGTGAAAATATAAATGGTAGACTCAGCGCGACAAGCACTTTTTTAGCAAACATTTAAAACCTCTTTTCTTCTTTATTTTTGTTATGCCGCTCTCATGGCATTCTCTTAACTTACTAGATGTATTTTTTCCTTACACAGTAATTTATGGCACTTGCAAGGTTGATTTAAGTCTAAATTACAGATTGGGCTTATTTATTGCGTCCGACTAAAGCACTCGAACTCAAAATTTATAACAAAACACTAAAATAATTGAATACCGTAACAGTCAATCATTAACCACCTGTTATTTTCTATACTAGAATACGCTTTAAAATTCACAGCTTAGTGCCTACACTGTGTCCCTCAAAGGCGATGATATTAAAAGATAAAAATTAATGACTAATCTTAAATTCGAATCTGTACTGTTTAATTTTCACGATGTTATCCTGATGATGATATCGTTGCAGTGCCTATTTTTTGCCCTATTACTGTGGTTTACAAACAGTAAGCAAATTAAAAGTACTTTTTTTCTCGCTGCCTTTCTATTTGCTCACTCACTGATTCCGATTAATGAATTAATGATGTGGGGCGTGGAGTTTAAAGTACATGCTCGTCAACAATTGACCTCTTTATATTTTGCGCCTGGTATTGCTTACTACTTAGACGGACCCTTATTATTCTTATGTATAAAATCATTGGTTTTTCGAGATTTTGCATTAAAGCGAGCTGATCTTTTACATCTATTGCCATTCGCCATCTACAGTCTCTTTATTGGCTTTAGCTTCTATGGCAACCCACCTAGTATTCGCCTAGAGATGCTAAATAGCGAGTCATTTGTTTACAGCGCTAACTATGTCGGTATAGAGTTTTTCAGCAAGTTAATTCGTTTTTCCTACGTTATTGCCTGCTTTATTCTTATTAGCCGATACGCATTGAAGCTTCAAGAGAAGCACTCAAACATGGAAAAAGCGCATCTATCCTGGTTGAGAGCATTGGTTGCTGGCTTTACCATTGTTATGCTGTTTGAGCTTATCCTTTCTGCCTCAAAAATCTTTACCCATTATCACTATATATACTTTTATATAGGGCTCACTCGCTATTACACCACGTTCTTTTTGGTCAATTTACTAGTATTCACTGCTATACGATTTTTCGGCATGTTCGAGCAGGTTAATGAAGCAGATCTACCCAAGAAACCCGCAGATGAGTTTGCGATAAACCCCCAAGAGGCGGAGTCAATTAATGAGCGGATTAAGCAAGAAAAACTGTATTTGGATCCTGATATCACCCTAGACAGCTTGGCAGAAACCCTTGAAATCATGTCAAGAGATCTATCAATGATTATCAATAGACACTTTGGCGCTAACTTTTATACCTTTATAAACAGTTACAGAATAGATGAAGCCAAGAGGATGCTGAAGGATTCGGATCAGAGAGATACTACGATAACTGATATATATCTTGCCGTAGGCTTTAACAGTAAATCAGTCTTTTATACTTTCTTTAAGAAATTAGAGGGTATGACCCCTACCAAATATCGTCAAATTCATTAAATCGTATCGGGCCAATGACCCGATACGATCATCAAGCTTAGTATACCAACGTCTGCATACTGCGAGCCGGAATGGTCAAAGTCACCTGTTCCATATCAGCAAAGAAATGATAGTCAATAGACTGGTCAGTTTCATTCATAACCACCGTAGCAATTTGATTATCTGTATTCATAAAAGAGGTGGCCAGAAGAACGCTGCGACTACTGCTAGTGCTAATTCTTCTTGCGTCAGGACGGATAAATTTAGAGAAGTGCCCTATGTAGTAATAACTTGGCGTATAAATAAGCTCACCTGTGCGTGTATCTGCATGAATTGGCGCAAAGCAGAAATTACTCACATGATTTGGCCCGCCAGTGTGATCTAGCAGCAAGTTCCAATCAGTCCAGCCCACAGTGCCAATATTAAAATCCTTAATCATAGAACGAGCATAACGTTCAGCATTGGGCCAATATTGATAGCGATCCTCTCTAAACCCTTCAACAGTCCCCTCGGTAAACAGCAGCTGAACCTCTGGATATGATTCCTTAACCGCAGCAAGATTGTCGTGCATGCTGTCACCGCCAGTCCAGGTCTCGTACCAATGATATCCAATACCCCAAACATATTTGTAGGCTTCTGGATCATCCAAAATTACATTTGCGCGATCGGTAAGAAGGTCTCGGTTATGATCCCAAACAACAATATTTTTGTCGCCATAGCCTGCTTTTTCCATTGCTGGCCCAAGATGGTTTTTCAAGAAATCTCTTTCCTCTTGCGCTGTGTAGATCATTGACTCCCAGCGCTGAGTAGCCATTGGCTCATTTTGTATTGAAATACCCCAGATAGGCATACCTTCACTTTCATAGGCCTTAATAAATTTTGTGTAGTAGTTAGCCCAAGAATCAAAGTACTCAGGTAAGAGCTTTCCGCCACGCAACATATTGTTATTGCTTTTCATAAATGCTGGCGCACTCCAAGGACTCGCGTAAAGCAATAATTCACCACCCGCTGCCTCGGTTGCTCTTTTGATGAGAGGAATACGAAATTGCTTATCCTTATCAATAGAAAAAGTGTCTAGGGACTTATCACCCTCGTCAATATAGGTGTGACTGCCACTGCCAAAATCCGAACTATGGATAGTGGTCCGAGCAAGCGAATATCCAATACCCTCTTCGATATCGTAATAGGCTTTAAGGAATTCCTCTTGTTTAGCAGTATCTAATTTTGCAAATACCTCAGCACTGGCGTCAGTGAACGAACCACCAATACCCAGAAATTTTTGAAACTGCTTACTCGAATTAACAAAAATTGAAATCTCACCCTCTGTCGCCTGAACCCGCGGCTTAAATTGAAAGGTACCTGTTTTAGTTAAACGCTGGTCAGTATCTTTTGCCGTGGTATAAACCGTTAGACTATCCCTTGTGGACTTGTCAGCTGTATTATCTGCAACAGGCTGGTCACAGCCAACAACAACAATTGAACATATTAGAATTACAAGATATTTATACATTGAGTTAGGATCCCAAAAAAATTTAGTTATAGGTCAAAAAACCACAACAAAATTGTCGCGGAATTTAATTATTATATTATTTTTATAACAGATGATTGTTCGACTAAGTGAAACTTTATTTATTAGAACTTTTACATATTGGTGAATAAGGCACCCTTTTTCCCATTTTTCAGTCAATTGAAAAAAATAATCCCCTTATCATCTAATAACTTTACTTCGCGGCTTGCCGGGAAAGAATGTATTAGTTGAATGAATATACGCCTGATAATCGGGTCTACGAGCAGTT
Source organism: Porticoccaceae bacterium (assembly GCA_029246925.1). Classification (GTDB taxonomy): domain Bacteria; phylum Pseudomonadota; class Gammaproteobacteria; order Pseudomonadales; family Porticoccaceae; genus HTCC2207. The sequence continues at coordinate 1,199 of JAQWMF010000014.1, read as the reverse complement.
ATCCCCTGCTCCATATTACCCACGCCAGAAAATGTAAGTAAAAGATAAGTCATTACTAATGGCGCTAATAGTATCCACGCAGAGCCGGTTGGAATAGCGAATATACACCAGGCCCACCAGATACAACACTCGCCAAAGTAATTAGGGTGTCGGCAATAACGCCAAAGGCCTGTAGAGAGCGTAGAACTCTCTTTAACAACCCTAGAGTTGTAGTGGTGTAGTTGCTGGTCCGCAATAGTTTCATAGACAAAGCCAAACAACCAAAGCATTACACCAGCAGAATGCCACAGGCCCCAAACTGGTGTTGCAGAAGGATCTGCACCAGATTCAAAAATAGGCACAAATAATGAACTCAACACCCAGGCCACTAAGGCCTGAAAGATAAAAATTAAATACAGGCTTTTATAGCTAAAATTGGGAGAATGACGCTCACGAATAACTTGGTAGCGCCTATCTTCAGGTTTATTTCTGCCGCGTTTAACTAAAAACCACGTCAGGCGTAAGGCCCAGATAGCCACCATCAACAACATTATCAAGCTGACGGGGTTATCAACGCCAGCCATATATGCGTAGGTACAAACAGCCAATAATATTAAGAGCGACCAGATATAGTCAACAATACTGACATCTTCAATAATTAAACTAACAAACCAAGTAATGCCCGCCAAAATAAGCAGTATCTTTAGGCTTTCATACATCATCACTGTATTGATAGTAAATAGTATATCCATTTTACGTTTGCATATTTTCAAAGCGGTATTGAAAATTGCCTGCAACCCCCATTAATTTTTAGCCCTGTAGTATTTCACCGCATTTTTAATGGTTACGCTTGATTCAATTAAAAGGTTTATTTCATTCTACTGAGAATGTGTCGCTAAAAAAGACTAGATAAAAAAAGGCCCCTATGCGTTTAACCGCAAAGGGGCCTGATCTTACTTCTTGAAAACATACATTACACTTAAACTTCCATGCTTTTAGGGAGCTTGTCTAATTCCAGCTCTTGGGAGAGGACTGGACCTTTTAGACACTCCTATAACTTAAAACGGTAGCGTATAAGATGCTACTACGATAGTGTCATTATCGTCTGAATCACTTACAGTCAATGATAGTGAATCGTTAACCGCATAGCTAACATCAAAGTGAGTCAAACCGTCATTATCACCACCGTCATGCTCACCATAGGCAAATGAGTATGCACC
>JAQWMF010000013.1 GCA_029246925.1 Porticoccaceae bacterium | reverse complement strand
GTTTTTTTACCATGCTTTCTCGTTTTTTGGGACTGGCTCGCGATGTGGTTTTTGCTCGTGTTATCGGTGCCGAAGCATTGGCTGATGTGTTTTTTGTTGCCTTTAAGATTCCCAACTTCTTTCGTCGACTATTTGCTGAGGGGGCGTTTGCTCAAGCCTTTGTGCCCATACTGGGTGAATATAGGGAAAAGGGCAGTGCGGCGGCAGTAAGGGAACTTGTCAGTCGCGTGGCGGGTAATCTTGGCCTAATGCTAATTCTTATTACGCTATTTATTGTATTGGCCTCGCCCTTGATGGCGGCTATTTTTGCCCCTAGCTGGTATATGGATAATCCCAGTAAGTTTGCCGCTACCTCTGAGATGTTGCGCATTACCTTTCCCTATTTATTGTTTATCTCAATGACCGGTGTGGCTGGTGCGGTGCTCAATAGCTATGACCGCTTTGCAGTACCTGCCTTTACGCCGCTATTGCTCAATGTCACGCTTATTGTTGCTGCCTTAATTGGAGCGCCATTGTTCGAGCAACCGGCCTATGCCCTTGCTTGGGGTGTTTTGGTAGCCGGCATAATACAGTTTATTTTTCAGCTACCCTTTTTGCGCAGTATTCATATGTTGCCAATGCCCAAGGTTGATTGGCAACACTCAGGGGTAAAGAAGGTACTGGCACTTATGGCGCCAGCAATCTTTGGGGTTTCGGTGAGTCAGATTAACCTATTGCTAGATACCGTTCTGGCAACATTTTTACCGACAGGCAGTGTCTCTTGGTTATATTATTCAGATCGACTGTCTGAATTACCCCTAGGTGTTTTTGGTATTGCTATTGCCACGGTGATTTTGCCAAATCTCTCGCGGCATCATATTGCTCAATCCAATCAGGCGTTTTCACAAACATTGGACTGGGCGTTAAAAATGATTTTGGTTGTAGCGTTGCCAGCCGCCGTTGCGCTAATACTTTTAGCTGAGCCTATTTTGGTGACATTGTTTTACTATGGTGAAGTGATGACACTGCGAGATATGGCAATGGCGTCGCTCAGTCTTAAAGCCTATGCGGCTGGACTTGTTGCTTTTATGCTAATTAAGGTTCTAGCCCCCGGTTTTTTTGCGCGTCAGGATATGCGAACGCCGGTTCGAATTGGTGTTATCGCAATGGTATTGAATATGCTGTTTAACCTATTGTTGGTTATTCCTTTGCACAAATACTGGCAGATTGGTCATTTAGGGTTAGCGGCAGCGACGTCGCTATCGGCATTTATCAATGCGATATTGTTATTTTTAAGTTTGCGAACAAAAGGGATTTATCAGCCTTCTCAGGGTTGGTTAAGGTTTTTTGCAAGCCTAATTACCTCTGTTGCAATCATGTTGTTAGTGCTTACTCAGTTACTTGAGATGTGGGGCGGCTCGGAAGCCTTTTATCATCAGGACTGGTTGCAGCGAATAACCTCAATTGCGCTTCTATGTGGTGCTGGATTTATGGCCTTTGTGGTTAGCTTATTTGTGTTTGGATTTAGGTTATCCGATATGCGCGGTCCAGCAAAAGCGACTGACGATTCAAATAAATAATTTTTTCTATTTTTAAGTACCTTTTGAGTCATTTTTGTCGTCTCATTTGCCAGCTACGCCTTACCTTTCTGGCGATTGCTAGGTATACTTTGCGCCTTTACTAAAGAGTGCCTAATTAGGTGTTAAAACAGCCGAAAATGAGCCTGATTCGCGATATAGATAGATCGCGACTTTGTGACCGACAATCCGTTGTGACTATTGGGTCGTTCGATGGCGTGCATTTAGGGCATCAAGCGATACTTCAGCAGGTCATCGATAAGGCAAAAAGTTCTGATAGTTTGGCTGTTGCCATGACGTTCGAACCTCAACCTCAGGAATATTTTTCTGCCGAAACTGCACCGCCGAGATTGATGCGCCTGCGTGAAAAAATTGAAGCGCTGTTAGATTTTGGTATGGACTTGGTCGTCTGTCTACGTTTTAACCATGAACTTCGCAGTCATACTGCAACAGAGTTTGTGCAAGATATCTTAGTCGATGGCGTTAATACAAAGCATTTAATTGTAGGCGATGATTTTAGATTTGGCTGTGATAGAAAAGGTGATTTCGACAGCTTGGTTGGTATGGGTCAGGAGCTAGGTTTTAGCGTACAAAATACCAAAACGGTTGAAATTAAAAGTCAGAGGGTAAGCAGTACTTTGGTGCGCCAATTACTGCATAAATCTGATTTCAACCAAGTAAGTACGTTGTTAGGCCGACCATTTTCAATTAATGGCAAAGTGACTTTTGGTCAACAGCTGGGTCGAAAGTTGGGATTTCCTACAGCCAATGTTAACCTTAATCGGTTTAGAGCTCCTTTAGCAGGAGTTTATGCCGTACGGGTTAATGTTGAGGGCATTGATGGTCGAATCAAAGGTGCTGCAAATGTGGGGGTTCGACCGACTATAGGTGATAGGTTAAAGCCCATATTAGAAGTTCATTTATTGAATTTTGATCAGCAGATTTACGGTCGAAGAATTAGCGTGGAGTTTGTCCATAAAATTAGAGATGAACGGCAATTTACTAATTTAGACCACTTAGCTGACAGTATTAGAGGCGACGTTAAATTGATTGAGCAATGGTTTGCTCAGAACAGCCATTAAATCAAAACCAAAAATTGGAAAAAGTTTTAAAAAATGACCGATAGTATTGATTACAAGACAACATTAAATTTGCCAAAAACTGATTTTCCTATGCGGGCTAACCTTGCACAGCGCGAGCCGGCAATGTTAAAGCAGTGGCAAGATGATGATCTGTACCAGCATATTCGAGAGTCCAGAGTTGGCTGTGAAAAATATATTCTCCACGATGGCCCTCCCTATGCCAATGGTGATATCCACCTTGGTCATGCGGTAAACAAAACCTTAAAAGATATTGTTATTAAGTCCAAAACACTCAGCGGTTTTGATGCCCCCTATATTCCTGGTTGGGACTGTCATGGGTTGCCCATTGAGCACAATGTTGAAAAGAAGATTGGCAAGGCAGGGGTTAAGGTAGAGTACTCAAAATTTCGTCAAAAATGTCGTGACTATGCAATGCGACAGGTTGAGGGTCAGCGCAAAGATTTTATTCGAGTAGGTGTGCTTGGTGATTGGAAAAATCCCTACCTCACCATGAATTTTGATGTCGAGGCCGATATTATTCGCGCGGTGGGAAAAATTGCCGAAAACGGTCATTTGGTCAAAGGATACAAGCCAGTCTATTGGAGTGTAGTAGGCGGTTCGGCCCTTGCTGAGGCAGAGGTTGAATATCAGGATAAAACCTCCTTTTCTATTGATGTTGCCTATAGGGTTGAGGCTAAGGATCAGCTTGAGAAATTGCAATCTGCCTTTGGTGATTTACTTGGCGAGGGGCCGATTAATTTCTTAATTTGGACCACTACGCCATGGACCATTCCCAGCAGTCAGGCCATTAGTATTGGCGCTGATTTAGAATACAGCTTAATTCAGGCGGGCTCTAAAAGACTAATCTGTGGTACCGATTTGCTTGAGTCAGTTGCAGAACGACTCGAACTCACAGATTACAAAGTTCTTGCTAGTTGTCAGGGCGCTGCGCTAGAAAATATTATCGCCAACCATCCATTTTATCAGCGAGAAATACCAGTACTCCTAGGTGATCATGTCACTACAGATGCAGGTACCGGCTGTGTGCATACAGCGCCAGATCATGGCTTGGATGACTTTGCTGTATCTAATAAGTATGGCATCGGCACCCTAAACTATATTCTGGATAATGGGGTGTATAGAGATGATGTGGAATTATTCGCAGGTCAGCATGTCTACAAAGTAGATGAGCAGGTAATCGAGGTGCTAACCGAGCATGGCAAGTTGATGAGTTGTGGCAAAATAACCCATAGCTACGCTCATTGCTGGCGAACTAAAACACCGCTTATATACAGAGCCACACCGCAGTGGTTTGTCTCTATGGATCAGAATGGCCTGTTAGAGAAAGCCAAGTCCGCTATTAAAACAGTCAGTTGGCACCCGGATTGGGGTGAGGCGCGCATTCAGGGGATGCTAGATGCAAGTCCCGACTGGTGCATTTCTCGACAGCGTACCTGGGGTGTTCCCATTGCGCTATTTGTGCATAAGCAAACAGGTGAAATTCACCCTGATACAGCAACTATTATTCAACAGGTAGCAGAGCTAGTTGAACAGCGCGGAATGGATGCTTGGTACGAAGTTGAAGCATCTGAACTGCTAGGCGAAGAAGCAGATGACTATCAAAAAGTAACAGATACTCTGGATGTATGGTTTGATTCAGGTGTCACTCATGCCTCGGTGATTGGTGCGCGCGATGAACTTAGTTATCCAGCAGACCTTTATTTGGAAGGCTCGGATCAGCATCGTGGTTGGTTTCAGTCATCGCTAAAAACGGCAATTGCCATTAATGGTACTGCCCCATACAAGGCAGTTTTAACCCATGGATTTACGGTGGATGAGAACGGGCGAAAAATGTCCAAGTCCATTGGTAACGTAGTCTCGCCGCAAAAAGTGATTAATGAGTTGGGGGCAGATGTATTGCGTCTTTGGGTTGCCAGCGCTGACTTTAGTGCTGAGATGACAGTGTCCGATGAAATCCTTAAGCGCGCGGGCGAATCCTATCGAAGAATTCGCAATACAGCGCGCTATTTTCTATCAAATATTGATGGTTTTGATCCGCAGCAGCATCTGGTTGAAAATCAAGATTTACTGGCTCTAGATCGCTGGGCAATCGACTGTGCGGCACAGTTGCAAGAACAAATTATAAGTGACTACAACAGCTTCCAATTTCATAAAATCTATCAGAAATTGCACAATTTCTGTGTGCGCGATATGGGTGGGTTCTATTTGGATATTATCAAAGATCGCATCTACACCTGTGCCGAAGACAGCTTGCCTCGCAGATCAGCGCAGACAGCGCTTTATCATATAAGCGAAGCATTTGTTCGCTGGATAGCGCCAATTTTAAGTTTTACCGCTCATGAAATATGGAGTCATTTGCCCGGTGAGCGCGATAAGTATGTGTTTACTTCGCAGTGGTATCCATTGCAGCGCCTAACCGAAAATGAGTCAATTACCGAGCAAGATTGGGCAGTTATTTTGCAGGCTAAAGAAGCGATTAATAAGGTGATCGAAGATCAGAGAAATCTGGGTAATGTTAAGGGTTCATTGGAAGCCGATATTCAAATCTTTGCCGATCAGCATATATTGAGTTCGCTGGCAAAACTTGAGCAGGAGTTGCGTTTTGTCACTATTACCTCAAAAGCAGAGTTAGCACCCATAGTGTCTGCGAGTGATCAGGCGGTTGAATCGCTAATGAATGGCTTAAAAGTTGCTGTTGCGCGGAGTGAGGCCAACAAATGTGTTCGTTGTTGGCATTTTATCGATGATGTGGGTAGCCATGACCAGCATCCGGAAATTTGTGGTCGCTGTATTGAAAATATTAGCGGACAGGGAGAAGTTCGTCACTATGCCTAGTAAGCTTAAGATCGGCAGGCAAGCGTGGTTGTGGTTTTTGCTTGCGCTATTGGTGTTGGTTGCTGATCAGTTGACCAAAAGTTGGATTGTAGCGCAGTTTAGCTATGGGTCTTCCGAGGCTATTACCAGTTTTTTTAATCTGGTGAGGGTACATAATTACGGTGCTGCATTTAGTTTTTTGAATAATGAAGGTGGTTGGCAGCGATGGGGTTTTACCTTTTTTGCTGTACTGGTTAGCTTGGTTATTTTGGTATGGATCACTAGGCTTTCAGCCCAACAAAGGCTAGAGGGCTTTGCCTTAGCATTTATATTAGGTGGAGCATTGGGCAATCTCTATGATCGTGTAACCTTGGGTTATGTGGTCGATTTTTTAGATTTTCATTGGTCTGGCAGGCATTTTCCTGCGTTTAATATTGCTGATAGTGCAATCTCTGTGGGTGCTGTACTGATTCTTGTAGAAGGTTTTCTCAAGCGTCCTGACGGTGATCCAAAGAGTAAAAATAAGGACTAATATTCCATTATGAGTATGATGATTGATCAGGGCGTCAAAGTTACCATGAGCTTTTCATTGGCGCTGGAAAATGGAGAGCTTATTGATTCAAATTTTGACACTCAGCCGGCCACCTTTATTATGGGTGATGGTAATTTGTTGCCTGGGTTCGAAGTGCCCCTAAAGGGTCTTAAAGCAGGTGATAAAGGTGAGTTTGTAATTTCACCAGAAAATGCCTTTGGCCAGCGTAATCCTGAAAATATGCAACAACTAGCGCGGGATAATTTTGATCAAGAGTCTCTCAACGTTGGCGACGTTTTCTCCTTTCAAAATGGTGAGGGTGAATTGCCGGGGGTGATTATGGAAATCGGGGATGATTCTATAAAGGTAGACTTTAATCATCCACTTGCGGGTCGCAATATTATCTTTAAAGTAGATATTGTTGAAGTAGTGCCAGATTCAATTCACTGATTCAAATAAAGAGGTATGATCTATGGATATTAAACTTGCAAACCCTAGAGGTTTTTGCGCAGGTGTAGATCGCGCTATCGATATTGTTAACCTAGCACTTGATCAGTTTGGCGCTCCAGTCTATGTGCGTCACGAAGTAGTGCATAATAAGTTTGTGGTAGATGAGTTACGTAATCGCGGTGCAGTATTTGTCGATGAAATTGATGAAATTCCAGATGATGTAGTGGTTATTTTTAGTGCCCATGGAGTCTCTCAACAGGTTCAAAAAGAAGCGGCAGGCCGACAGCTAAAAGTTTTCGATGCGACCTGTCCGCTGGTTACAAAAGTGCATTTAGAAGTCAGTAAATTCAGCACTGATGGTAAGGAATGTATTCTTATTGGTCATGCCGGTCATCCTGAGGTTGAGGGAACCATGGGTCAATATGACCATAGTTCTGGGGGTGATATCTATCTTGTTGAAAATGAGCAAGATGTTCTTGATTTAGACGTTATAAATCCAGACAGTTTGGCCTTTGTGACTCAGACTACGTTGTCGATAGATGATACCTCCAAAGTGATTGATGCCTTGCGCAAAAAATTCCCTGCCATCGAAGGGCCGCGTAAAGATGATATCTGTTATGCCACGCAAAATCGTCAAGATGCAGTTAAGCAGTTAGCGTTGGAGTCTGACGTGGTGTTGGTGGTGGGCTCCCCTTCTAGTTCAAATTCTAATCGCCTAAGGGAGTTAGCTGAGCGCTGTGGCTGCGATGCCTACCTTATTGATGGTGCTGAAGACATACAGCAAGCTTGGCTCAATAATGCTGATACCATAGGGGTAACCGCAGGGGCATCAGCACCTGAAGTTCTGGTTAGTGGTGTTATAGAGCGCTTGGTGCAATTGGGGGCTCAGCCGCCAAAGGAACTTGACGGCGTTGTTGAAACTATTAGTTTCTCTCTGCCTCGAGAGTTGCGAAGTTAAGCCTTAAGATTTTTGTTCAATATAGCTAAATAGCGCTTTTGTCGAGGGGTCCATATCAGCCGCGCCCGAATCCTTATCTAATAGGTTATTGGCCATCTTTTTACCCAATTCAACGCCCCACTGATCAAAAGAGTTGATATTCCAGATACTGCCTTGAACAAATACCTTGTGCTCATAAAGCGCCACCAGTGCACCAAAATTCTTGGGTGATAACTCATCGAGTAAAAGGGTGTTAGAGGGTTTGTTGCCAGGATAAAAACGGTGTTGCTCGCCTTTAGGAGCAATTTGTCCCTCCATTAATGCTGAACCCTGTGCCAGCATATTGCCTAGCAGCACCTGATGGTGCTCCGGGTTACTTAGGTTGTCCTTAACTGCGGCAATAAAGTCAATCGGAGCCATTCGGGACCCCTGATGAAGCAGCTGGAAGAAAGCATGCTGTCCATTTGTACCAGTCTGCCCCCATAGGATAGGGCCAGTATTGTAGCTAACTGGCTCGCCGTCTAAGCTAGTCGACTTGCCATTGCTTTCCATGTCTAGCTGCTGCAGGTAAGAGGGCAGCAGAACCAAGCGTTCACAATAAGGGATAATGGCTATGGATTGAGCATTGAGGAAATTGCTATACCAAATGCCAAGCAAGCCGAGAATTACTGGCATATTTTGTTCTAAGGGCGCATTTTGAAAGTGCTGATCCATTTCTCTTGCGCCATCAAGCATCTGTTTAAAGTTCTCAAAACCAATACTGATAGCGATAGACAAACCAATGCTTGACCACAGAGAATAACGACCGCCCACCCAATCAGAGAATTCAAGGATTTGATTTTCAGGAATACCATAGGCTATGGCAGCCGCAGGATTGGCAGTTAAGCCAATGAAGTGACTGCTATTTTTTGGGTTCTCAAGTCTTAATTCATCGGTAAACCACTGAATAGCTGTTTTAGCATTCAGCATGGTTTCCTGAGTGGTAAAGGTCTTGCTGGCAATAGATACCAGAGTAGTTTCTGCATTGAGCTTCTTCAGAGTGCTTAGGATCTGGGCGCCATCAACGTTAGAAATAAAATGGACATTAATCGAATCATGGGAAAATTCTTCAAGCGCGGTACAGGCCATTTTGGGGCCTAAGTCTGAACCGCCAATGCCGATATTAATAATATCGGTTATGGGTTTTCCAGTGCTACCAACCCAGCTACCTTGGCGAATTTCATTACTTATACGCTCAACGGCTTGCAGTTGCTTTTCAACCTGTGCCGCTCTTTGTGCTCCTTCAGTAGAGGCATCATCTGATGAATGTGCTCTTAACGCTGCATGAAGTACTGATCGGTCTTCACTGCGGTTAATAGCTTCCCCAGAAAACATAGCATCACGATGTGAGGATAGTGGTGATTGTTTCGCCAGATTAAGTAACTGCTCCCAAATGTGGTTGTCCACCAAGTTTTTGGAGAAATCTAGCCTCAGCTCCCCAGCCGTTAAGGAATATTTCTCAACGCGCTCGGCATCATCTGCAAATAACTGTTTTATGGTGATTGGGTTTGCAGAAGCTTGGATTTCAGAGGCTAGTTCTATCAATTTATTCCAAGCTGGCGTATTTAGAGGCATGTAATGTTCTTTATTCATTTTTGCTATTAATCCTGTTAGGCGAAATGCGTGGCAGTAAAATTAAAATGTCATTTTTTAATTAGGCGTTAATATTTTGTAATAAAATTACAAAAAACAACCATTGCAATGATTATATATGGTTAACTTTTGTAATTTTGTTACAATTGCAGCTTAAATTATATGGAGCCAATATGGGTCATCTCAATAACCAAATAGCAGCTGTAACCGAACGTATTATAAAGCGAAGCGCGGTTTTACGCTCAGATTATTTACGTCAATTAGAAGAAGATTTTAACAGTCGCCCTGAGCGGGGCAAGTTAAGCTGTGGTAATTTGGCGCATGGCTTTGCCGCCTGTGGTGAAGACGATAAAAATAGTCTTCGTATGATACAAGCCGGAAATATAGGCATAGTGACCGCCTATAACGATATGTTATCAGCACACCAGCCCTATGCGACTTATCCTGATCAAATAAAGCAGGCAATGCGAGAGATGGGTTGCACGGCTCAGGTAGCCGGTGGTGTCCCAGCTATGTGTGACGGCGTCACTCAGGGTCAAGATGGTATGGAACTCAGTTTATTGAGTCGAGATGTTATTGCTCAATGTACCGCTATTGGCCTGTCACATCAGATGTTTGATGGTGTTTTGGCGCTGGGTATTTGCGATAAGATTGTTCCAGGTTTATTGATGGGTGCGCTTTCATTTGGTTATCTTCCCACCTTATTTGTGCCTGCAGGGCCCATGGAATCAGGGTTGCCCAATAAAGAAAAGCAACGAATTCGACAGCTCTATGCGCAGGGTGAAATTGGCCGAGAAGAACTTCTTCAGGCTGAATCAGACTCCTATCATAGTCATGGTACCTGTACTTTTTATGGAACCGCTAACAGCAACCAAATGGTGCTTGAGGCGCTAGGCCTGCAACTGCCGGGTAGCTCATTTGTTAATCCAGATAACCCATTACGTGAACGATTGACCAAAGAAGTGTGCTATCAGGTGGCTCGTATTACGGCACTGGGCAATGATTACCGCCCAATTGGTAAGGTGATTGATGAGAGGGCTATAGTGAATGGCACCGTTGCCTTATTAGCATCAGGCGGTTCAACAAACCACAGTATGCACCTAGTAGCGATTGCTCGGGCTGCTGGAATATTGCTTAATTGGGATGATATTTCCGATTTATCAGCTGCAGTTCCATTGTTAGCTAAGGTATATCCAAATGGACATGCCGATGTAAACCACTTTCATGCCGCTGGGGGTACCAGCTGTATGTTCCGTCAGCTATTGGATGCAGGCTATATGCATGGGGATGCTCAAACAGCATGGGGCGAGAATTTTTCTGATTTCACTAAAGAGCCAACACTGACTAGTGATGGTGATATTGAGTGGAATCAATCACCGCAAACACCATTGGATACAGAGGTTCTAACCACTGTGGATAAACCATTTTCTGCAGAGGGTGGCTTGCGTCTAATGCAGGGTAACTTAGGGCGAGGCGTGATCAAAGTCTCAGCTGTGGCTAAAGAAAATCAAATTGTCGAGGCGCCAGCTGTGGTGATTGAAAGCCAAGCTGATTTAGAGCCATTATTTAAGGCAGGAAAGTTAGAAAAAGATTGTATTGTTGTTGTGCGTTTCCAAGGGCCTAAAGCACTGGGTATGCCAGAACTACACAAATTAACCCCATTCCTTGGTACGCTTCAGGATCGCGGTTTTAGCGTTGCTCTAGTAACAGATGGTCGTATGTCAGGTGCATCTGGTAAGGTTCCTGCTGCTATTCACTTGGTGCCTGAAGCGATTGATGGCGGTCTTTTAGCCAAACTGCAAGATGGCGATATGATCAGTTTAAATGCTGTCACTGGTGAGTTGGCTTTTGTAGGTGATATGGATGAGCTCGAAAGTAGAGTCTCAGCTCCTCAGCCATCAGCAGGCCAGCGTGGTTGTGGTCGAGAGATATTTGCCGTTAATCGCAATAATATTAGTAACGCTGAGCAGGGCGCTTCATTCCTGTACCCTGAGGATTAAAAATGAGTATTGAATGGAGTCTTGTTGCCGATATTGGTGGAACCAATGCTCGATTTTCCGCGATACCAGTGGGTGAGATGGAAAGTCATTATGAGTTTCATCACTCGGTTGAAGAGCACCCAGAATTTTCAGGCTTGGTGATTGAGCTTTTAAAAGAGATTACCGAGGCAACGGGCTGGGATACTCCTCCAGTAAACGCCTGCTTTGCAGTTGCCTGCCCGGCTGATGTCGAAGAAATAGCGTTTACCAACAGTCATTGGCGCTTTGCTAAGACCCAGCTAAAACAATTGCTGGGATGCCAAGAATTATTTGTGATTAATGATTTTGAAGCCGTTGCTCATGGCATCACAGAGTTAAACGATAATGATTTGGTACAGGTTGGCGGTGAGCAGTCGGTGGCTGAAAAACCAATTGGCATTATTGGTGCGGGAACAGGTTTGGGAGTTGCTGGTTTAGTGCCATTGAGCGATGGTTATAAAGTGATTGATTCTGAAGGTGGACATGCTGATTATCCTCCTACTACAGATAGAATGGCTGCCGTAGTCGGTGTTCTGCGTGAAGAATATGGCAGAGTATCCCTTGAGCGGTTACTTTCAGGTAAGGGTATTTTCAATATCTACAGATCGCTTTGCACCCTAAACAATGTTGAGAGATCCTATGAGACTCCCGCAGAGGTTGCAGTTGCCGCGCAAGAAGGAAGTGATGAGTTAGCACTTCAGTCTTTGAATATGTTCTGCTCAGGAATGGGCAGTGCCGCAGGCAATCTGGCACTTACCTATGGTGCAAAGGGCGGTATTTATATTGCTGGCGGTGTGGTGCCAAGATTTATAGATTTTTTTAATAAAAGCGATTTTCGTCACAAGTTTGAAGAGAAAGGTCGTTTTGTGAGTTATTTAAAGCCAATTCCAATTTATATTGTAGTCAGAGAAAACTTAGGACTACTGGGTGCGGCAAAAAAACTGAAACAAATTTGAGGAGTAACAGGTGCAAAAAATGTTAGCGGGAAATCCAGTCATCCCTGTAATTACACTGGACCAAGTTGAGGATGCAGTGCCATTGGCTGAAGCATTAGTAGCGGGTGGCTTAAAAGTATTAGAGGTTACTCTTCGCACAGAAGCAGCAGTTGAAGGGATTCGCCAAATAATCAAGCATGTTCCCGAAGCCATTGTGGGTACAGGTACAGTCTGTAGTGAAGAGCAAATTAAACTGTCTGAAGATTTAGGTTGTCAGTTTATGATATCGCCAGGGGCTACAGATAAACTTCTAGCCATAGGTAGTCAGTCTTCTATTTCCTTTTTGCCGGGAATTTCAACGGTAAGTGAGTTGATGAGAGGCATGGAATATGGACTTGAAAACTTCAAGTTCTTCCCAGCAGAAGCAGCCGGTGGTGCGCCAGTAATGAAAGCTATGGCGGGACCATTTCCAACTATTAAGTTTTGTCCCACAGGTGGTATTGGGTTAGGCAATGCATTGGATTACCTAACCTTACCCAATGTAATCTGTGTAGGTGGATCCTGGATTGCCAAGCCAAAAGATATACGTGAAAAATGTTGGACACAGATTGAGCAGTTAGCGCGTGAAGCAGCTGCGATAGTATAGAATGCAGATAATAAAGCAGTAGTATTAGACTACCGAGGTGTAAAATGAGTAGTAGTAAAATTGATTTAGTTTTATTTGGGGCGCGAGGCGATCTTTCGCGTCGAAAGCTGTTTCCAGCACTTTTTCAGTTAGATAAAGCCGATTTATTAACTGACGACACACGCATTGCCGCAGTTGCTCGTCAGGAGCTAGATTCTGCTGAATTTGTAAAGCAAATCGGTGAAACACTAAAGACTAATCTTGGTGATGACTGGTGCGATAATGTTTGGTCTCGATTCAACAAGCGAATTGACTATATTCGTATCGAATTTTCTGAAAAAGAACAGTTCAATGCACTGAAAGAATGGTCAGACGAAAGTCGCACACTTATTTTCTATATGGCTACTCCGCCAAGTATGTTTGGTACTATTTGCCAGCATCTCGATGACGCTAATTGTATTGATGCCAAGTCGAGAATCGTACTTGAAAAGCCTATTGGGCACGACTTAGAAAGCTCGAAGGTAGTCAATGATACTGTGGGTAAATTCTTCCCCGAGAGCGGTATTTACCGTATTGATCATTATCTGGGTAAGGAGACAGTTCAAAATCTGCTTGCACTTCGATTTGCCAATCGAATTATTCACAGTCAGTGGGATAATAGCTGTATCGATCATATTCAAATAACTGCAGCTGAGACTGTAGGGATTGAAGGTCGCTGGACCTACTACGACGGTGTGGGTCAGTTGCGTGATATGGTGCAAAATCATTTATTACAGCTACTTTCTCTGGTCGCTATGGAGCCGCCTAATAAGGTAGAAGCTGACGAAATTCGGGCTGAAAAAGTTAAACTTCTTAGGGCTATGACGCCAATTAATGAAGACAATGTTGGTGAGCAAGCTGTTCGCGGGCAATACTCAGCAGGCTGGATCTCAGGTGATCCAGTGGTTGGATATATGGAAGAAGAGGGCAGTGCAAAGGATAGCAGTAATACAGAAACCTTTGTCGCTTTGAAAGTTTTTGTCGACAACTGGCGTTGGGCTGGTGTTCCCTTCTACCTTCGCACCGGAAAAAGAATGAAAGAAAAAGTGACGCAGATTGTGATCACATATAAAGACAACCCACATGCGATATTTTCTGATGATGATTCAGAGGCAAATAACCGTCTGGTAATTCGTCTTCAGCCTAATGAGGGTATTCAACTTGAGATGCTGTCTAAAAAGCAAAGCATGAAAGAGCGCTCTAGCCTAGAAAAACGAACGCTTAATCTAGACTTCTTAGATCCTAACGATGATGGAAGAATTGTTGACGCCTACGAGCGTTTACTTCTAGAAGTATTAAATGGCGATCAATGGTTGTTTGTAAGTCGTGATGAAATTGAGGCTTCATGGCAATGGTGTGATGATCTTTTACAGGCTTGGTCTGACAAAGGGATTGACACTAAATCCTATGGCGCTGGATCTTGGGGTCCATCTAAATCTGAATCACTCATAGAGAATGATGATCGAAGCTGGTATCTGGTATAAAAGACTATCATTAAGCGGGAGAAAAATATGGAATTAAAGCAATTTGAAAATACCTCGGCACTTGATAATTCTTTATCGGCAGAGGTTAGCGAGCGTTTGAGTCATGCTATTGAAAAGCATGGCAAGGCGTCGCTAATTTTATCTGGTGGTAGAACCCCCATGGGATTTTTTCACCAGCTATCACAGCAAGTTTTAGACTGGGAGCAAGTTACAGTTACTTTGGCAGATGAACGCTGGGTTGAAAGCGATCACAAAGATAGTAACGAAAAATTAGTGCGCGAAAACCTGTTAGTTAATGAAGCTCATTGCGCACAATTTTTGTCCCTTAAGAATTCAGCAGAGACAGCCGTTGATGGTGAAGCCGAGCTTGAAGCCGAGCTCTCTAAATATGGTCAATTTACGGTGGTTATTCTTGGCATGGGAGACGATGGCCATACTGCTTCTTTATTTCCAAGAGCTACAGCGCTTGCATCGGGCTTAGATCTTAACTCGGGTCGCAGTTGTATTGCGGTTACCCCGACAGCTGCCCCTCATGAGCGAATTAGTATGACCTTGCCACGACTGTTAAATACAGAACGCCTTATTGTGCATATAAGCGGAGAAAACAAACAAAAGGTACTTGATCAGGCTCAAGCTGGGAATAGCGCAGAAGAGCTTCCTATTAGGTCAGTACTGCAACAATCACAGGTTCCTGTGACCGTGTATTGGGCAAGTTAAAAACGCTTAATAGAAAAGAAAAACAAAATGCCCTCTGCAGGATTGCCGAGGGCATTTTTTTGTCTAGCGTATTTCGTCGCCTACACGAACAATTTTCAGAGTATTGGTGCCGCCTTGAACATTCACAAAATCGCCCTTAGTGATAAGGACTAAATCGCCATCGGTAACAGCGTTATACTCGCGAAGCTTTTCCACGGCTAAGTGGTTAATATCTGATGGTTCGAGCGTTGAGGTTTCAAAAGGCACCGGAACAACACCTTTGTAAAGTGCTGTAATTTCACAGGTGCCTGCTTTCTCAGCAAACGCATAGATAGGTAAGGATGAAGTGATTCTGGACATCAGCAATGGTGTAAAGCCGGTCTCAGTCATGCAAATAACCGCTTTAACCCCCTTAAGGTGGTTAGCAGCATACATGGCAGATAAAGCCAGAGATTCATCAATTCGCTCAAAGGTTTCATCAATTCTATGTTTAGAACGCTGGGTTAAAGGGTGCTTTTCAGCGCCCTCAATTATTCTAGCCATAGCCGTCACTGTTTCAACTGGATAACTTCCCACTGCAGTCTCAGCTGAAAGCATTACAGCATCTGTTCCGTCCAAAACGGCATTGGCAACATCAAAAACTTCCGCACGAGTTGGTGTTGGCGCGGTAATCATCGATTCCATCATCTGAGTAGCTGTAATAACAACCTTATTGGCAGAAGTGGCCGCTTCAATTAATTGCTTCTGAACAGCCACCAAATTCGCATCACCAATTTCAACACCTAAATCACCTCGAGCAACCATAACGCCATCAGAAGCGTCGATAATGCCGGGTAAAAATTCGTCAGTAATGGCTTCAGCGCGCTCAACCTTAGCGATAATATGAGCGTTACTACCTGCATCCTTAAGAAGCTGTCTAGTCAAATCAACATCAGCCGCCGCCCTAACAAATGAAATAGCTAGGTAATCAGTGTTCAAGGCTGCCGCAGTCTTAATATCGGCCTTATCTTTAGGTGTAAGAGCGTCAGCAGACAGGCCGCCGCCAAATTTATTAACACCTTTTTTACTAGAAAGTACGCCACCCTGCACCACTTTACAGCGAGCAACAGTTGCAGACTTTTCTAAGATATCAAAAGTTAAGCGACCATCGTCAAGTAGCAAGACGTCGCCTGCGTCCATATCTTCCAGAAGTTCCTGTTCGATATAGACGGCATCCTGATTTCCGGATTCTTTATCCATGTTGCTATCAAGGCTAAAGATATCGCCTTCAGTCAGATCGATTTTAGCATCATCAGCAAAGCAACCAATGCGTATTTTTGGCCCCTGCATATCGCAAAGAATACCCACTGGCATCTGCAGTGATTTAGCAATTTTGCGAATAGTCATAGCTCGCTGAGTATGTTCCTCAGCACTGCCATGGGAGAAATTGAGGCGGAATACATTGACTCCCGCCTGAATAAGTTTAGTCAGGTTGCTTTCGTCGCTGCTTCCTGGCCCCAGTGTTGCAAGGATTTTGGTTCTTCTTGGCATAAAAAAATTATTCCGCTGTTAGGAGTACAAGGCTGTTATCAAGCATGCGGTTTGAAAAACCCCATTCGTTATCATACCAGGCCATAACCTTAACCATAGATCCGTTGACGCGGGTTTGCAAAGAATCAAAGTTACTTGAGTAAGCAATATGATTAAAATCTGCAGAAACAAGGGGCTGATCACAATAGCTTAACACGCTACCTAGATCGCCTTCAGCTGCTGTTTTAAGCACTTGATTCACTTCTTCAACACTGGTTTCTCTTCCAGCGTTGAACACTAAATCAACAAGAGATACATTGATCGTTGGTACACGCACTGCCATACCATCCAGTTTGCCAGCTAATTCAGGAATGACTTCAGCAATGGCAACAGCAGCTCCAGTTTTAGTAGGAATCATTGATTGAGTAGCAGACCGAGCACGATAAACGTCAGAATGGTAAACATCACTTAACTGTTGATCATTAGTATAGGCATGAACGGTAGTCATGTAGCCAGATTCAATACCCATAGCATCCTGAAGTGGTTTTACCAAAGGCGCTAAACAGTTAGTGGTGCATGACGCATTAGAAATAATTTCATGGGATGCAGTTAGTTGGTCATGGTTAATGCCATGAACCACAGTAGCATCAACGCCAGAACCGGGAGCAGAGATAATCACTTTCTTAGCACCACCAGCAATATGAAGTGCCGCTTTTTCTCGCTTAGTGAACACACCCGTACATTCAAAAACCACATCGATGCCTAGGTCGCCCCAAGGCAGATTTGCAGGGTCTCTCTCACAGAACCATTTAATGTCATCACCGTTAACGGTCATGGCGTTTTCGCCCACTTCAACTTGCTGGTTAAAGCGACCGTGAACAGTATCAAATTGCAAAAGGTGAGCGTTAATATCCACATCACCCAAATCATTTACTGCAACGATTTGAAGTTTGTCATGAAGTTCGGGACGTTCGTAATAAGCTCTGACAATATTGCGACCAATACGACCAAAACCATTAATGGCTATTTTGAACATAGGAGGGAAACCTTGATTTGTAGTAAAATTACAAAAATTATAATTTTTAACGGCATTTTAATCAATTGATAACCGTTTTTTTTGCTTATAATTACAAAAAGAAGGTCGTTTAATTGGATTTAGTACTCATAATCAGTGATTTTGATACTAATTCACTCAAATTTGCGGGGCCATGGAAGCTAGCAAAGACCGTCAAAGTAGGTTGGGTGAAAGTTTAAATACCCCCGCCTTTAATATTCACGTAAAACTTAAGGATTGAGATGAGCCGTGATCGAATAGTAGCATCAATGCTACCCCGCCAAAGCCTTATCGAGGTTATTTCAAAAGAACTACCTAGGTTAAATAAAACACAAACGAAGGTAGCCAAGGTTATTCTTGCCGATCCTAAGTCAGCAACTGAGTCGAGTATTGCGGTATTAGCAAAAAAATCTGCAGTTAGTGAGCCCAGCGTTAATCGATTTTGTAAACATTTTAATGCAAAAGGATTTCCTGATTTAAAACTTAAGCTAGCTCAATCTATGGCTAGCGGAATATGTTTTGCAATCCCTAAGATAGACCCTGCTGATAATGTTACTAGTTATACGCCGAAAATTTTCGATAGCGCTATTAGCAATTTAGTTCTAGTGCGAGAAAATATCTGTCATCAGACGGTCAATCAGGTAGTGCAGAGTCTTATTCAAGCCAAGCGAATTTATTTGTTTGGTCGTGGTGATTCTGCCGTTGTAGCGCGAGATGCAGCCAATAAATTTATTAGATTTAACCTACCAGTGTCTAGTCATGACGATATTTTTATGCAAAAGATGTTGGCCTCTCAGGCAAATAGAGAGGATGTTTTTTTCATTATTTCCCACACCGCTCAAACCAAGGAGATTTCTGAGGTTGCTCAAATTGCTCAAAAAAGAGGCTCAACCGTCATTGCACTAACATCCCGATCAAATTCTTTAGCTGATTTCAGTACGATTAATCTTTTTGTTGATATTGCTGAGAATAATGGGGGGTATAGGCCCATTTCTTCAAGAATAGTACATCTGGTTATTTTGGATGTTTTGATGGCTGGTATCACATTGCGAAAAGACCAGTAAATATAATCCATATTCAAAAAGAAAAAGAGAGCATTAAAGTAATTCATTTTTAATTTTATAGAGATTTCTAAGCAATAATTTGATTCAATACCGTTTAGTTTTTATTAAAAATCAATGATTTAGTTGAGGTATGGCACTAAAATTAATAAACTTGAGAAATATGTGTCATTTCCCATCGCGGAGTAGTTAGATGTCTGACAATGTTGTTTATACAGTTGCGGAAAATTGGTCCGCAAATGCTTGGGTCAATGCGGAAAAATATAAAGCTATGTATAGTCAGTCGGTTGAAGACCCTCATGCTTTTTGGTCTGAACAATCGGATTTATTTCTTAATTGGCAGGAACCATGGGAACATCTAAATAAAGCCGATTTTCAAACTGGTGAGGCTTCTTGGTTTCTCAATGGAAAATTAAATGTAGCCATCAACTGCATAGATCGTCACTTAGATAATAGAGCCGATCAAATCGCCATTATATGGGAAGGTGACGAGCCAGAGTATGATAAAAAAATTACCTACTCTGAACTCCATGAGCAGGTTTCAAGGCTAGGCAATGTTCTTCGTCAGCGCGGCGTGAAAAAGGGTGATCGGGTTTGCATATATATGCCAATGATTCCAGAAGCAGCCTATGCAATGCTGGCTTGCGCAAGAATTGGTGCTATTCATTCCGTTGTGTTTGGAGGATTTTCTCCTGAAGCGCTGAAAGATAGAATCTTAGATTCTGATTGCCAGTTGGTTATCACTGCTGATGAAGCTGTGCGCGGCGGAAAGACTATTCCACTAAAAGCCAATACCGATATAGCTTTGAAGAGCTGTCCTGATGTTCATAGTTGTATTGTTGTTGAGCGAACTTCAAAGGCTATCGAATGGCTTGAGGGCCGAGATATCAACTACCAACAAGCCACTAGCTCGGTTTCTTCACACTGTGAGCCAGAGTTAATGGATTCTGAAGATCCATTATTTATTCTTTATACCTCGGGATCGACAGGTAAGCCAAAAGGTGTTGTGCATACTACCGCTGGCTATCTTCTGATGTCTGCTATGACGCATAAATATACCTTTGATTACAAGTCGGGTGATGTATTTTGGTGTTCAGCAGATGTGGGCTGGATTACCGGTCATAGTTATATCCTCTATGGGCCTCTCTGCAATGGGGGTACTACACTGATGTTTGAGGGCGTGCCTACTTATCCGGATGCCTCAAGATTTTGGCAGGTCATAGACAAGCATCAGGTTAATCAATTTTACACAGCGCCCACAGCTATTAGAGCCCTTATGGGTGCTGGTGATGAATTCGTTAAGCGAACATCTCGAAATTCGCTAAAACTTTTAGGTACCGTAGGCGAGCCCATTAATCCCGAGGCTTGGGATTGGTATCATCGAGTCGTTGGTGAGTACAACTGCCCAATCGTTGACACCTGGTGGCAAACTGAGACTGGTGCTCATATGTTAACGCCACTTCCAGGAGCAATGGCATTAAAGCCGGGCTCAGCTACATTACCCTTTTTTGGTGTTCAGCCTGTCATACTGGATGATGATGGACAGAAAGTTGAGGGCCCTGGCGAGGGCCTCCTAATGATAAAAGAATCATGGCCAAGTCAAATTAGAACAGTTTTTAACAATCATCAGCGTTGTGTGGATACTTATTTCAGCGCTTACCCAGGATACTATTTCACGGGTGATGGTGCGCGGCGAGACGAGGACGGATATTACTGGATTACCGGCAGAGTTGATGATGTACTCAATGTATCTGGTCATCGCTTAGGTACAGCGGAAATCGAAAGTGCGCTTGTTCTGCATGACGCCGTTGCCGAAGCTGCTGTGGTTGGGTCGCCTCATGATATCAAAGGTCAGGGTATTTTTTGCTTTGTCACTCTTATGTCTGACGCAAAGCCAAGTGAAGATCTAAAAAAACAGTTAATAGATCTTTGTTCGATTGAAATTGGACCTATTGCAAAACCAGATATCATTCGTTGGGCGCCTGGGTTACCAAAAACTCGTTCTGGAAAGATTATGCGAAGGATTTTGAGAAAATTAGCCTCGGGTGAATTTGAAGATCTAGGCGATATTTCGACATTAGCTGATCCTTCGGTTGTAGAAAGATTAGTAGCTGATTTAAAGTTGTACACTAGGTGCCATTAAATGGTTTGAAAGTGAAATATTCACTTAAACTGGTGGTTTTTTTGGTACTACGAATATAATATTATGGATAGGGAAGGGAAAGGACTTATGAGTAAACAAGATATTAGCCAGCAATTGGTAAAATTAATGCGCGAGAACGGTGTTTCGCAAAGCGGTTTATCTCGCGGATGCGGAGTGCCTCAGCCAACTATTAATCGTATTCTTAACGAGAAAACTAAAGAACCTCGAAGAGAGTCTGTTGTTCGTATTGCAAAATTCTTCGGCGTTGAACCTGAATCGCTATACCAAGTGTGTAATGAGGTGCGAGAGGACAGTGACCCTGTGTCTAGACTTTACACCCAATTACTAGCCCTCCGCCCCAATGAGCGAAAGCGACTATTTCACAAGCTGGCTGAAAAATTAGATTAGTATTTTTGTATACTGTCAGTAATAGTCAGAATAACTTTTTCTCGATCTTCAGGGGCTAGTTGATTTAAGTATTCCCTTAAACCGGCTAGTCCTAATTCAAATGCCGCTTCTAACTGATTAATTGCTTGATTCATCGTGTCATCACTGCCAATTTCAAATGTATTTATTTTTATTGGGGATGATGTTCCTTCAAATTTTTGAGCGTCCATAACTAAATCCCTTCGTTATATTTCCATTTAATGCCAATAATAGGTAGTAATGTTTGATCCACTTACTACAGTTGTTAAGTTATTATAATTTACAACATAATTGTATAGCCCATTAGAGTTAATACTTTAGTATTAGGTGAATTCTTGGCGAAAATTTATACAAGTTGGAAATGTTGCAACCTATACTTACTCAATGCTAGACTCAATCTTGCCTAAGGGGCGGTTAATTAACCTGAGATGCACCCTTTGAACCTGATCCGGATTATGCCGGCGTAGGAATAGGATCTAAGTAATACCCTTCACCACGTCTTTTGATTCCGGGTCTCCTTAACCAACTGTTATTGAGGCTCAAACATGAACCTAACGTTTAAAACTTTTTTATTTATACCTGTTTGTTGTTTTTCACTGATTGGGGTTTCATTTGCTAGTAGCGAAACATCTATTGAAGAAATTATTGTCTCGTCTGATTTTCGTGAGGCGCAGTTAAAAAATATACCCACAAGTATTTCGGTGATTGATTCTGAAGTAATCAGTCAACGAAATAGTGCTCACTTAGAGCAAATATTGGCACTAGCACCCAATGTAAATTTTTCAGCGGGTGCCTCGAGAGGTAGATACTTTCAAATACGTGGTATTGGTGAGCGCAGTCAATTTGTCGATTCCTTAAACCCCTCGGTGGGAACCTATGTTGACGGTATAGATTTTACCGGTTTTGGTGGTGCCGCAACCATGCTTGATATCGATCAGGTAGAGGTGCTTCGCGGTTCTCAGGGTACTCGATTTGGCGCCAATGCACTAGCAGGAGTTATAAGCCTTAAATCAACCGATCCCTCGGCCGAAAATCAGGGCTATATCAAAACCTCAGCTAGTAGTTATAACGGAAAAAGTTTGGAAACTGCGTTGGGTGGTACTATAAATGATCAATGGCTATTTAGGGCTGCAGTAGGCCAGACCCTTTCCGATGGATTTATTAACAACACCACTTTAAATAAAAAAGATACCAATAATATTGATGAATTAACCTCGCGTCTTAAATTGCGTTGGACAGCATCAGAAAATTTAACCATGGATTTTACAGCGCTGCATTTAGATATTGATAATGGTTACGATGCGTTTTCGTTGGATGAAAATCGCAACACTCTGTCAGATCAGCCCGGTCATGATCGCCAAAATAGCACAGCATTTGCGGTTAATACTGATTGGACTGTATCTGATGCGCTAAGTATGAACACAATTTTTACGACAAACCGTACAGATGTTGAATATGGTTATGATGAGGATTGGAGTCATTCTGAACTTTGGTCTTCTTCAGAAAGGGGTTGGGTATATAAAATATTCGATAATTATCTGAGAGATGTTGCTCGGGATACAGCTGAAGTAAGGTTACTTTCTAGCTCGAATGAAACTACTTCGAATAATGATTGGTTGTTAGGTGTTTATATTCAAAATTCGTCTGAAGGCTTAGTTCGAGATCGTACGGATGATCCTGTATTCAATAGTCAGTACGAAACATCTTCTGGTTCTATTTTTATGCAGGCTAATTCGCAAATTAAAGATCAAATCAAAATAACTACTGGTTTGCGTTATGAAAAATGGAAATCCGATTACTTTGGAAAAAATAACGAAGACCCAAGTATAAGCGCACAAAGTAGTGAAAATTTATTGGGTGGCAAGTTATCGCTCGAAGTCATTAATGCTGATAATAATTTGTTATATGCTAGTTTGACGAGAGGTTATAAAGCCGGTGGTTTTAACGCATCATTTGAATTGCCGAGTGAATCGATACGGCGTTTTGACACTGAGTTTCAAATGAACTATGAAGTAGGTTTAAAGTATTATTTAGCAAATAGGAAAGTCAGTCATCATCTAACTGCTTTTTATTCTGATCGAAAAAATTTACAACTAAAATCGTCTACTCAGAATTCTGATTTAAAATGGATTGACTATATAACCAATGCTGGAAAGGGTTATAGCTATGGTGTTGAATGGGAAATGACTTGGCAGCCGCAGGATAATTTGCGCATTGCTTCAAGCCTAGGTTTGCTTAAAACTAAAGTTACTCAACATACCAATCCTGACCCAGATTCCTTTAATCTTAAAAATAGAGAGGTAGCCCATGCACCTCAATATAGTTTTGCTACCTCTGTTCAATATGCTTTTACCGATAAGCTATCGGCTATTTTAGAGGTAGAGGGAAAGGATAAGTTTTATTACTCCGATTCTCATAATTACCAATCGCAAGCCTATAATCTGGTTAATGCGCGATTGGCTTACCAAGCCAGTGGCTATAAATTAACTGCTTACATTAATAATGCCGCTGATAAAGAATACGGTGTAAGGGGATTTGATTTTACGGGCTGGGATCAAGATCCGCGATCAGGCGAGGGCTATGATGACGTTCAGTTCCAGCAGTTAGGTGCGCCAAAAGTGATTGGCCTATCAGTTCAAGCTGATTTTTAAGCTTCTTAAAATATGTTTAGGTAACCCATGATGCAAGTCACTATAGACGTGAGTATGTACCCCAATCGGGCGGACTTTATTCCTCCCATTGAGGGATTTATTGAACGTATTAATCAGT
>JAQWMF010000012.1 GCA_029246925.1 Porticoccaceae bacterium | reverse complement strand
TAGCCCCGCCTGCATTAGTTGTAAATGTTCTTCCAGTTTAGGGCCTTTCTTTTGCGCCACACCAATGGCGAGAACATCAATCATTACCAGATGGGCAATGCGCGATGATAGTGGTGTGTAAATTTGCGTATCTTCGGTGGCATTAACTTCAATAGCAATACTCGCCTGCTGCGCTACGGGTGTGCCACTGGGGGCGAGGGCAATCACTATACCGCCGGACTGTTTTGCCAGTGCCATCGAATCTAAAAGGGTTTGGGTGCGCCCTGACTGAGAGATAGCAATCACCACATCATTGGCTCTGAGTGAGCTGGCCGACATATTTTGTAAATGGGGGTCGGAATAGGCCGCCGAGGTAATCTGTAGCCTGAAAAATTTATGCTGGGCATCGAAGGCCACAGCGGCGGATGAGCCAAAGCCATAAAATTCCACCCGATTTGCCTTATAAATTGCTTCAACAGCGGCTTCCAAATTATGAATGACCAAGCTTTCTCGCACTTTAAGCAAGGTATCTACCGTGGAATCGAAGACCTTATGGGTATATTCGCGGGTTGAGTCGCTATCAGTGACCGCTATCTTGCCAAAGCTAGGGCTAGATGCCAGTTGCTGTGCCAGTGATAGTTTAAAATCTTGAAAGCCATGACAGCCCACGGCGCGACAAAAGCGCACCACGGTGGGTTCGCTAACCTCGGCCTGTTTTGCCAAATCGACGATGCGCATATTGATAATACTCAAAGGGTCTTTAAGCACTAGTTTGGCGACCTTGCGCTCGGATTTGCGTAGCTTTGGCAGCGTGTCGCTAATGGTTTGTGTCAGTTCGGCTGGTTTCATAGCTTTAGCTTTAATTGTTGTTTGTAAAAAATTTACAAGAAATTGCCGAAAATTGCTAGTTTTGTAGTAAAAAATTAACTTTGAATAGTCGGGTATAAGATGACATAGAAAAAATTAGCCCTAAACACAGCAACAAAAACGCTATCTTAGTCATTTACTTGCTAAACTATCACTCATGGATGTCACTTCAGTTTTAAATCAATTAAATTCCGCTCAAGAGCAGGCTGTTACTAGCGATAAAAAACATTTGCTAGTACTGGCGGGTGCCGGCAGTGGTAAAACCCGAGTATTGGTTCACCGCATTGCGTGGAAGATTCAGGTGGATAATATTTCGCCCTATGGCATATTGGCGGTGACCTTTACCAATAAGGCCGCCCGCGAGATGCGTGAGCGTATTGATAACCTATTGGGCATGTCATTGCGCGGTATGTGGGTGGGGACTTTTCATGGCTTGGCTCATCGCCTACTCAAAGCCCATTGGCGCGATGCTAAGTTGCCCGAGAATTTCCAGATTCTAGATTCCGATGATCAGTTGCGGCTAGTGAAGCGGGTGATGCGCGCTATGGATTTAGACGAGCAGCGCTGGCCACCCAAGCAGGCCCAGTGGTGGATTAATAGCCAAAAAGATGAGGGCTTACGCGCCGCCCATATTCAAGAGAGTGGCGATCCGTTTATGGCCACTATGCTGAGTATCTATCGTCAATATGAATTGCTCTGTGAACAGCTGGGGGTGATTGATTTTGCCGAATTGCTATTGCGTGTTTTAGAGCTATGGCGCAATAACCCCGAGGTGTTGGCCCATTACCAGCAGCGTTTTGGGCATATTTTGGTGGACGAATTCCAAGATACCAATGCGGTGCAATACGCATGGCTAAGGTTATTGGCAGGCACTAACAGCGATGTAACGGCGGTGGGCGATGACGACCAATCTATCTATGGCTGGCGCGGCGCTAAGGTGGAAAACATTCTTAGTTTTGAGCGCGACTTTGCGGATACTGAAACCATCAAACTTGAGCAGAATTATCGCTCTACCTCGAATATCCTCAACGCCGCCAATGCGGTGATTGCTAAAAATGCCGATCGTTTGGGCAAAAACCTATGGACTGAGTCTGGCGAGGGCGAAGCCATTGCCCTGTATGCGGCATTTAATGAGCATGACGAAGCGCGCTATATAGCGGATCGATTGGCGGATTGGATTGCTCAGGGTAATCGTCGTGAAGATGCCGCCATACTGTATCGCTCTAATGCGCAGTCGCGGGTGTTAGAGGCGGCCTTATTGCAGTCGGAGATCCCCTATCGTATTTATGGCGGGCAGCGCTTCTATGAGCGTTTGGAAATTAAAAACGCCCTCTGTTATTTACGTATGATGCTCAATTGTCACGACGATGTCGCCTTTGAGCGGGTGGTGAATACGCCGCCGCGAGGGATTGGTGATCGTACTCTAGAACAAATTCGTGAATTAAGTCGCGCCAATAGCTGTTCCCTGTGGGAAGCCTCAGCCACTATGGTCAATGAAAAACGCCTCACTGCCCGTGCCGCTAATGCGGTCTCTGGGTTTATGGTGCTGATCAATGAAATGAGCGGCCAGTTGGATGAACTGCCCCTATCAGAACAGGCCGAAAACGCGATTCAGCATAGCGGCTTGGTGGATATGCACCACCGTGAAAAAGGCGAGCGCGGGCAGGCGCGGGTGGAAAACCTTGAAGAACTGGTTAATGCCTGTAAAAACTTTGAGCCAGAGGATAGCGATGCGCCAGTATTACCGCAATTCTTAGATCAGGTTGCGCTAGATGCTGGTGATCGGCAGGCGGATGAAGATGAAGATGCGGTGCAATTAATGACCTTGCACAGCGCCAAAGGTTTGGAATTCCCCTTGGTATTTTTAGCAGGCATGGAAGAAAATCTCTTTCCCCATAAGATGTCGATTGAGGAGCCGGGGCGCTTAGAAGAAGAGCGCAGATTGGCCTATGTTGGGATAACCCGCGCCATGCAAAAGCTGACTATGACCTTTGCTGAAACGCGGTCTACCTATGGCACCGAATCATTTAATTCAGTATCGCGTTTTATTCGCGATATTCCCAAAGAGGTGGTCGAGGAAGTGCGGCTACAGAATACCATCGCTCGCCCCACTACCTATGCCAATGCGCGCATTAGCGATGAAGGCAGTGATACAGGGTTCCAGTTGGGGCAACAGGTTCGGCATAATGTCTACGGTGATGGCATTATTCTTAACTTCGAGGGCAATGGGCCGCGGGCGCGAGTGCATATTGCTTTTGATGAGGCAGGTACTAAAATTCTTATATTGGCATCAGCCAATTTAGCCGCGATTTAGTGAGCGACAACAGAATATAAAGATTGAGGATTAGCATATGCGAATTTTATTTTGGGCAGCACTGGTTTTGTTACTGACGAGCTGTGGCGACAATGACAATAATCAGGCTCAGGGCGATAATGCCGCTTCACAGCAGGTCTATAAGTGGAAGCTAGTGACCTCATGGCCGAAAAATTATCCTGGCCTAGGAACGGCCCCTGAAAATTTCGCCAAAAAAGTTGAGGCGATGAGTAATGGCCGTCTAAAGATTAAAGTTTTTGGTGCCGGTCAATTAGTGCCAGCATTGCAGGTGTTTGATGCGGTGTCTCAGGGCACGGCGCAGATAGGTCACAGTGGCGCTTACTATTGGACCGGTAAAAATAAGGCGACCGCGTTCTTTACTTCAATTCCCTTTGGTTTAAACGCTCAAGAAATGAACGCATGGCTCCATTATGGTGGCGGCCTTGAGTTATGGCGCGAGCTGTATGCGCCGTTTAACCTAGTACCCTTTGCCGGCGGCAGTACTGGCGTGCAAATGGCCGGTTGGTTTAACCGCGAAATTAATTCTATGGCGGATATTAAAGGGTTAAAAATGCGTATTCCCGGTTTGGGCGGCGATGTGATTACTCGCGCCGGCGGAGAGTCGGTGAATATCCCTGGGGGCGAACTCTATACTGCGATGCAAACTGGAGTTATCGATGCTACCGAATGGGTGGGACCCTACAATGATCTGGCGTTTGGCTTTCATCAGGTGGCCAAATACTACTATTACCCCGGCTGGCATGAGCCCGGCCCTACCCTTGAATTTACGGTGAATAAACCTGCTCTAGAATCACTGCCGGCTGACCTTCAGGCGATTATTGAAACTGCCGCCCGTGCCGTGAATCAAGATATGTTGGATGAATATACTGCGCGCAATAACACGGCCCTTGAAGAGCTGGTGAATGTGCATGGTGTCGAGGTAAGAAAATTACCCGATGAAGTGATTCAGGGTTTACGCAAGCTATCAGCCGAGGCGATTAGTGAGCTAACCAAAGATAATGAATTTGCCCAGCGTGTGGCGCAGTCTATAGCTGAATTTAAACGCCAAGCCACTGCTTACCATGGTATTTCTGAAGAGGCGTTTTATAAGGCAAGGCAACAGTAGGCTGTATCTTTACATTTTTGCTAACAGCTGTTCGAAAGTATATGAATTAAGTAAAAAAGGAGAGCTTAACATGCTCTCCTCCTTTACTAAGGTCGATAAATTTTCTCTTTGACGCTTTGAGAGGCCTTTGAATTTTTCTTCGGCAAGCAAACTTCCAGCTATTCTAAACCTAGAGTATTTATTGCAATTAATCACCTATGGTGGCGAGCAATTCTGCTGAGTTCTTGCATAAAATACATTTGACTATTTCCATATCCCTCTCCTCAAGGCATTAGATAGAGTATGAAAATTATAGACAACAATTAGATGATTATTTTATTTGCGCCAAAAGGTCGGGGTAAATAAAACCAGCAGGGTAAAGATTTCTAATCGCCCCAATAGCATGCCCCAACAGAGTACCCATTTGGCAAAGCCGCCAATATCGCCATAGTTGGTAGCGACTGCGCCTAAACCCGGGCCTAGATTGTTGAGCGATGCC
>JAQWMF010000011.1 GCA_029246925.1 Porticoccaceae bacterium | reverse complement strand
GATAAGCGTGTTGAGAAAGTGACTGACTACCTCAGCGAAGGGCAGGATGTTCGCGTTAAGGTGCTTGAAATTGATAACCGTGGTCGAGTGAAGCTCTCTATTAAAGAAGCTCAGCTTGAAGAAGGCGGTGCAACTGAAGAGCCTGCGGAAACTACTGAAGACTAATATTCAGTCGTAGAAGTAGCAAAAAACCCCCACTGGTTTCACCATTGGGGGTTTTTTACTATTAGATATTCGCTAAATCGAGAAGCTCAGAAGCATGAGACAGGGTTTGTTGTGTGACCTTGGCGCCGCCAAGCATCCGCGCCAGCTCCTCAATACGTTGGGCTTGGTCTAAATGAACAATACTTGATTCAGCACGGCTGTTATCGGTCATTTTACTCACTACATAATGCTGATGAGCATGGGCGGCTACCTGTGGTTGGTGGGTCACGCTGATAACCTGCCCGCGATCACCCAGCTGTTTTAAAAGCTGACCAACGATATCCGCAGTACTGCCGCCTATGCCTACATCTACTTCATCAAAAACCACTGTAGGAATACTGCTGTTAGCGGCGGCAACTACCTGTATAGCAAGACTAACCCTCGATAACTCACCACCAGAGGCTACTTTAGCTAGGGGTTTATGCGCCTGTCCAGGGTTAGTAGAAATCACCAGTTCAATATCTTCCAGCCCATAAGATTTAAAATTATTTTCTTCCAATGGTGTTAGCTTAACTAATAGCTCAGCCCCCTCCATAGACAGTTGCTGTAATTGTTGATTAATTTGCTCTGACATCATCGCCGCACCCTGCTGTCGAATAAGACTCAGCTTAGCAGCCGCTTTTTTGTAGTTAGCCGCAAATTCATCAACCTGCTGTTGCAACGCCTCCAGATTTTGGTCGCCCGCAGTTAATTGTTTAAGATCTGTATCCAGTTCATTGAGTTTTTCTTCGAGTTGCGGAGAATCCACTCTATGTTTACGCGCTAATTGAAAGATTAATCCCAGCTCATCTTCAATCTGCTGTAACCGTTGAGGATCTGCCTCAAAACCATCAATATGCTGTTCAATACAGCGAACCGCCTCATCCACCTGAATTAATCCAGACTGCAGTAATTGTTCTGCCTCCTCAAGGGCCTTAGGCTTATGTTTTAATTGGCTTAAAATTGAAAGCGATTGATGAAAGCCATCCCGAAGATTAAATGTTTCCCCTTGGTCGCTTATAGCTAGCAGTTGCTGGCTGTCTTGAATAATTTGTTCAGCATTGGCAAGGTTTTGTTGTTCTTGCTCCAATTGTTGTAAGTAATGGGGCTGTAAATTAAATTCTCGCAATTCCTCGACTTGAAATTGCAGAAGTTCGCTGCGTGCAGTTAGTTCTTCTGAGCGCTCTGCTAAGTCGTGTAATTTTTTTGATGCTAGATGCCAGTCTTGAAAGCATTGCTCTACTTGGCCAGCTAGTTCAGAGCTAGCAGCAAATTCATCCAATAGTTTGCGATGAGTACTGCGACGCAGTAGTGATTGATGTTCATGCTGACTATGCAGGTCAACCAAGAGATCACCCAGCTGTTGTAACTGCTGCATGGTACATGGCTGACCGTTGATATAGCCGCGGGAACGCCCCTCGGTATTATAGGTGCGACGTAAGATGCATTCGTTATCATCGGCATAATCTTGCGCTTCTAACCATTGCCTCGCTGCACTTATAGCTGAAACATCAAAACTTGCCGTTATCTGCGCGCGCTCCTTCCCCTGACGAATCGTACTGCTATCAGCACGATCACCTAGAGCCATACTCAGAGCATCAAGTATTAGCGATTTACCAGCACCAGTCTCGCCGGTAATGGCAGTTGTACCGCTTGAAAACTCAATATCAAGAGAATCGACTAGTGTGTAATTATTAATTGTAATTGACAGTAGCAAGGTAAAAAGTCACCAAAAAACGATTGAAAATTATTTTTCAGGTGCAAATCATAAAATTTATACTTGAAACTCTATAAGTTGCCCCCATCTGTAGTATCAGCGTAAGAACATTTTTTATCAACAATCCAAGTGAATTATAAGGAGTTGGCGTGTCTCAAGATACTAACCAAGAGGATACTTCGGCTAAATCAGAGCAGTCTGAGGTCAATACTGAAGAAAAACTGCAATCAGAAGCTAAAACTGATCAGTCCGAGCAGTCGGAGGAGCAGGCTGTAAGCGAGGCTGAAGAGCTTCAACAAAAATTGAGTACATTAGGTGAGCAACTATTGCGCGAGCAGGCGGAGATGCAAAATGTGCGTCGAAGAGCGCAGCGAGATATAGAAAGTGCCCATAAATACGCGCTAGAAAAGTTTGCTAGTGAGCTTTTGTCAGTGGTTGATAATCTTGAGCGATCCATTGATGCCATTGATATTGAAGATGAATCGCAAAAATCAGTGGCAGAGGGATTAGAGTTAACTCTAAAGACATTTATTGAAGTATTGGCCAAATACAAGGTAGAGGCTGTAGAGCCTGAAGGCCAGCCTTTTGACGCAGATCTACATCAGGCGGTTAGTACAGTGCCTAACGCTGAAGTAGAGCCGAATACAGTCATCAACGTGTTTCAGAAAGGTTATACCCTCAATGGTCGTTTAATCAGGCCGGCCATGGTTGTGGTATCGACCTCAACCTAATTTAAAAACTTATTTTTCTTACCCTTGAAATAGTGAAAACAGAACCCACATTAAGGGTAAGAGATTAGAAATATTAAACCCCTGTTATTGCACCCTTTATAACAGGCTATAGAAAAAGTGATGGAGAAAAGTAATGGGAAAGATTATCGGAATTGATTTGGGAACTACCAACTCATGCGTAGCTGTACTGGAGGGCGATGCGCCTAAAGTGATTGAAAACGCTGAAGGTGCCCGAACCACCCCATCTGTGATTGCCTATGCAGAAGATGGTGAGATTTTAGCGGGTCAATCGGCCAAGCGTCAGGCAGTGACTAACCCAGAAAATACAATTTATGCAGTAAAACGTCTTATTGGTCGCCGTTTTGATGACAAGGTTGTGCAAAAAGACATTGCTATGGTGCCTTACAAAATTGTAAAAGCAGACAATGGTGACGCATGGGTAGAAGTTAAAGGCGAAAGCAAAGCTGCACCTCAGGTATCAGCCGAAATTCTAAAGAAAATGAAAAAGACGGCGGAAGACTACCTAGGTGAAACAGTTACAGAAGCGGTCATTACTGTACCGGCCTACTTTAATGATTCCCAG
Organism: Porticoccaceae bacterium; assembly: GCA_029246925.1. Lineage (GTDB taxonomy): Bacteria > Pseudomonadota > Gammaproteobacteria > Pseudomonadales > Porticoccaceae > HTCC2207. The sequence continues at coordinate 11,150 of JAQWMF010000011.1, read as the reverse complement.
CGTCAAGCCACTAAAGATGCAGGTCGTATTGCAGGTTTAGAGGTAAAGCGTATTATCAATGAGCCAACGGCTGCGGCACTTGCCTACGGTATTGATAAAAGCGAAGGCGATAGTGTTATTGCAGTATACGATCTAGGTGGTGGTACCTTTGATATCTCAATTATTGAAATTGCTGATGTTGATGGCGAAAAGCAATTTGAAGTATTGGCTACCAATGGTGATACATTCCTAGGTGGTGAAGACTTTGATTTACGTCTGATTGAATATTTATCGGCCGAATTTAAAACTGACAGTGGTATAGATCTGCATGGTGATCCACTGGCGATGCAGCGATTGAAAGAAGCGGCAGAGAAGGCAAAAATTGAACTGTCATCTAGCTCGCAGACTGAGGTTAACCTGCCCTATATTACAGCGGATGCCACAGGTCCTAAGCACCTAGTTGTTAAATTAACCAGAGCAAAGCTTGAATCTTTAGTTGAAGAATTGGTAGAGCGTTCATTGGCTCCGCTAAAAGTGGCATTAAAAGATGCCGGTAAATCAGCCTCTGAAATTGATGAAGTGATTCTTGTAGGGGGTCAAACGCGTATGCCCCTAGTGCAAGAAAAGGTAACAGAGTTTTTCGGTAAAGAGCCGCGTAAAGATGTGAACCCTGACGAGGCTGTAGCTGTAGGTGCTTCGCTACAGGGTGCTGTTCTTGCTGGTGATGTTACTGACGTTCTATTGCTGGATGTAACTCCACTAAGCTTAGGTATTGAAACCATGGGTGCTGTGGCCACGCCAGTGATTGAGAAAAACACCACGATTCCAACGAAGAAATCACAAGTATTCTCAACCGCAGAAGACAATCAAACAGCGGTAACCATCCATGTGGTTCAGGGTGAGCGCAAACAGGCTGCACAGAATAAATCACTAGGTCGCTTTGATTTGGCTGATATTCCGCCAGCACCGCGTGGTATGCCGCAGATTGAAGTTACCTTTGATATTGATGCCAACGGTATTTTGCATGTAAGCGCAAAAGACAAGGCGACTGGCAAAGAGCAGTCTATTGTTATTAAAGCCTCATCAGGTTTATCGGATGATGAAATCGATGCAATGGTTAAAGATGCTGAAGCTAATGCGGCTGAAGATAAGAAATTTGAAGAGTTAGTTCAGGCGCGCAACACGGCTGATGGTCTTGCTCATGCGGCTAAGAAAACCCTTGAGGAAGCGGGTGATAAAGCCTCTGATGAAGAGAAGACAGCTATTGAGGTGGCAATTGCCAAGGTTGAAGAAGTTGTCCAAGGCGATGATAAAGAAGCCATGGATGCTGCCGCTAAAGAGCTATCAGAAGCTTCAGCAACTCTTGCTCAAAAGCTCTACGCAGAGCAGCAGGCAGAAGCAGGGCCTACTGAAGCAGGTGAACAGCCTGCAGATGACGCTATGGACGCTGAGTTTGAAGAGGTTGATGAGGCTCAGAAAGACAGTAAGTAAGGGATACAAGAGTCGTTTACTTCTCATAGGCGCGAACATTGTTTCGCGCCTTTATTTATTTTTTTAGGAACAAAAGCTGGTTATGGCAAATCGTGATTACTACGAAGTTTTGGGAGTGGATAGCTCGGCTTCTGATCAAGAGATTAAGAAGGCATTTCGTCGTGTAGCGATGAAACATCATCCAGATCGAAATCCTGATGATGACAGTGCGGGAGAGAAATTCAAAGAAGCCCAAGAAGCCTATGAAATTTTAGGCGATAGTGACAAAAAAGCTACCTATGATCGGCTCGGCCATGCTGGTGTAGATGGTAACGCTGGTGGTGGCGGTGGCTTCGACACCTCAGGTTTCGGTGATGCATTTGGCGATGTATTTGGTGATATTTTCGGTGGCGGTCGACGATCGGGTCCGGCAAGAGGGGCTGATCTGCGCTACGATCTGCAACTAGATTTAGAAGATGCCGTTAAAGGTAAGACCATTAAGATTGATGTGCCCAGTTCGGTTCACTGTCGAACCTGTGATGGATCTGGAGCGCGTCCGGGGTCTTCACCCACAACCTGTAATACCTGTGGCGGTGCTGGTCAGGTACGTATGTCGCAAGGGTTTTTCCAAGTACAGCAGACCTGTCCGCAATGTAGAGGGCAGGGTCAAATGATTTCTGATCCATGCCGAGATTGTCATGGGCGCGGTACCAGAGAAGAAAATAAAAAATTGTCTGTAAAAATCCCTGCTGGGGTGGACACAGGTGATCGTATTCGCCTAGGCGGCAAGGGAGAGGCGGGTCCAAATGGGGGTCCTGTTGGTGATCTCTATGTGCAGGTTCATGTTCGAGATCACTCGATTTTTGTCCGCGATGGCAGTCATTTACACTGTGAGGTTCCCATAAGCTTCTCCCAGGCAGCCCTTGGCGGAGAGCTCGAGGTTCCAACATTAACAGGCAAGGTGAAATTAAAGATTCCTTCAGAGACTCAGACTGGAAAAGTATTTCGCTTGCGCGGCAAAGGGGTAGCTCCTGTTCGTGGGGGCGGCACAGGTGACTTGTTGTGTCGTGTGGTCTTAGAGACGCCAATTAACCTAAGCGATGATCAACGTGAATTGCTACAGAACTTTGATAAAAGCCTGATGGGTAAAGGAAAGCACTCGCCAAAAACCTCTAATTGGTTTGATGGCGTGAAAAATTTCTTCGATAATCTTACCGGTTAGAGTAGAGTTACCCTTAATTATAAAATTTTGGACAGTAAAATGATCAATATAGCTATAACTGGCGCTGGTGGACGCATGGGTAAAGCCTTAATTGAGGCGGTTACTCAGACCGATGGCTTGCAACTTAGTGCGGCTATTGAACGCCCAGATAGCACGCTTATTGGCGTTGACTCAGGTGAGTTGGCGGGAATAGGTCGCAACGAAACAAAGGTGGTGTCATCGCTACAAGAAGTGGTTGATCGGTTTGATGTTCTTATCGATTTTAGTACGCCATTATCGACCTCTGAAAATATTGCATTCTGTGCTGATCAGGGTAAAAAAATTGTCGTAGGTACAACGGGATTTGATGAGCAGCAGTTACAGCAAATCAATCAGGCTAGTGATAAAACCGCTATTTGCATGGCATCAAACTATGCCACTGGGGTTAATCTGTGCTTTAAATTAGCTGAGTTGGCGGCTTCTATTTTAGGTGATGAGGTGGATATTGAAATTTCTGAAACTCACCATCGTCATAAGGTGGATGCCCCTTCAGGGACTGCCCTGTCTCTAGGTGAGTCAGTTGCAGGCGCACTTAATCGCGATCTTAAAGACGTTGCAGTCTATGGTCGAGAAGGTCAAACCGGTGCCAGAGATCGCCAGACCATTGGGTTTGCAACACAGCGCGCCGGTGATGTGGTCGGTGACCATACTGTGCTTTTCGCGGCCGAGGGTGAGCGAGTAGAAATTACCCATAAAGCCTCCAGTCGCATGGCTTTTGCTAATGGTGCACTGCGTGCTGCCAAGTGGCTCAATGAAAAGCAGTCAGGCCTGCATAGTATGCAGGACGTACTCAGCTTAAATTTATAAGTTTAGCGGTCCAAAAAATATAAATTTTAGGCAAAATAAATTCATCAATGATGGACAAAACAGGTCCAATTGCCATAAAATGCTTTCTCAGATCCGTTAACGAATAACGGCACTGGTCCGAGAGGTTGATATACTGAATATTTCTTATAAAAGCGAGATGAGACAAATGGTCCCATCTCGTTTTTTTGCAAATAATCAAAAGCCTTTTCGGTTTTATCCTACCAGATAGACTCATTATAATTTAGGAGGTTGTGTGAATTCCCAGACCAATCGGGAGGCTGTTCTTGCGCTCGCAGATGGAACAATTTTCAGAGGTACCGCTATTGGTGCCGAGGGTCAATCTATTGGTGAAGTAGTCTTTAATACTGCACTTACGGGTTACCAAGAAATTCTCACAGATCCTTCTTATGCCCATCAAATTGTTACCCTAACTTACCCTCATATAGGTAATGTGGGCGTTAACCAAGAAGATCAGGAATCTGACCAGGTTTGGGCTGCAGGATTGGTTATCCGTGATTTACCTCTACTTGTCTCTAACTTTCGCAGCGAACAAAGTTTGAATCAGTACCTAGCCGAGCGCGGAATTGTGGGTATTGCCGATATAGACACCAGAAAACTCACCAGAATTCTTCGAGAAACAGGTTCGCAAAGCGGCTGTATAATCGCAGGTGATATTGATGAGAAAAAAGCCGTAGAAGCGGCTAAACAGTTTCCAGGCTTAAAGGGAATGGATCTAGCGAAACAGGTCACAACCACTAAGACCTATCAGTGGCAGCAAAAGAGCTGGCAGTTAGGTCGTGCCTATGAGCAACAAACGGACTTTAAATTTAAAGTTGTCGCCTATGATTTTGGTGTAAAGCAAAATATATTGCGTATGTTGGTTGATAGAGGCTGTGACCTAACGGTTGTTCCAGCCCAAACACCTGCAAGCGATGTCTTGGCGATGAACCCCGATGGTGTGTTTCTCTCAAATGGGCCAGGTGATCCAGAGCCCTGTGACTATGCGATTGAGGCAATTACAGAATTATTGAAAACAGATATTCCACTATTTGGCATCTGTTTGGGGCACCAGCTTTTGGCGTTAGCCTCTGGGGCAAAAACGGCAAAGATGAAGTTTGGTCACCATGGTGCCAATCATCCAGTAGAAGATATTGCGAACAAAACAGTGATGATTACTAGCCAGAATCATGGTTTTGCGGTTGAAGAAGAAGGATTGCCTAGTTGCCTAGAAGCCACCCATCGCTCTTTGTTTGATGGTTCATTGCAGGGTATACATCGTACAGATAAACCTGCATTTAGCTTCCAGGGTCACCCTGAAGCAAGCCCTGGTCCGCATGATGCGGCACCATTATTTGATCACTTTATAGAATTGATGGAGGCTAGACGTTAAGCGTCTTGACTGAGTAGCGACCCTATGCCAAAAAGAACAGATATAAAAAGCGTTTTAATTCTTGGAGCAGGCCCGATTGTGATTGGGCAGGCCTGTGAGTTTGATTATTCCGGCGCACAAGCCTGTAAGGCTCTAAGAGAAGAAGGCTACAGAGTAATATTGGTAAACTCTAATCCAGCTACCATTATGACCGACCCAGCAATGGCCGATGCCACCTATATTGAGCCGGTTGAATGGGGTACGGTAGAGAAAATCATCGAAAAAGAACGACCCGATGTTTTGCTGCCGACAATGGGTGGTCAAACAGCGCTTAACTGTGCCTTGGATCTCGCCAAGCATGGTGTATTAGAAAAATTTAATGTTGAAATGATTGGCGCTAATGCCGACGCTATCGACAAAGCAGAAGATCGTGAGCGTTTCGATAAAGCCATGAAAGCCATTGGTTTAGATACGCCAAACTCTGGTATTGCCCACAGTCTTGAAGAAGCCTATCAGGTTGCCGATCGTTTTGGTTTTCCCTGTGTTATTCGACCCTCATTTACTATGGGTGGATCAGGTGGCGGTATCGCCTATAACCGCGAAGAATTCGAACAAATTTGCCGACGTGGACTCGATCTTTCGCCAACCAATGAATTATTGATTGATGAATCGCTGATTGGTTGGAAAGAATTTGAAATGGAAGTGGTGAGAGATCGCAATGATAACTGCATCATTATCTGTGCCATTGAAAACTTGGACCCTATGGGTATCCATACCGGTGATTCAATCACTGTTGCACCAGCGCAAACCTTAACCGATAAAGAATATCAGATAATGCGTAATGCCTCAGTGAGTGTATTGCGTGAAATTGGTGTTGAAACTGGCGGCTCCAATGTTCAATTTGCAGTCAATCCTGAAGATGGTCGCTTGATTGTTATCGAGATGAACCCGCGTGTTTCACGTTCATCAGCGCTGGCTTCAAAAGCGACTGGTTTCCCTATTGCTAAGGTTGCAGCTAAGTTAGCCATTGGCTACACATTAGATGAGCTTCAAAATGAAATTACTGGTGGAGCAACACCGGCCTCGTTTGAGCCAAGTATCGATTACGTGGTTACCAAGGTCCCACGTTTTGCCTTTGAAAAATTCAATCAAGCCAGTCAAAAGCTAACCACACAGATGAAGTCTGTGGGTGAAGTAATGGCAATTGGACGAACTTTTCAAGAGTCTATGCAAAAAGCATTGCGAGGGTTAGAAGTAGGCGTTTCTGGTTTTGACCCGATTTTAGATCCTGCAGATGGTTCATCAGCTAGCATTCTAAATAATCAGTTGGCCGAAGCTGGCCCAGATCGTATTTGGTATGTGGCCGATGGGTTCCGTACCGGAATGACGCTTGAAGAAATGTTTGATATCACCAAGATCGATCCATGGTTCTTGGTACAAATTGAAGATCTAATAAAGCAAGAGCAGCTATTGCAGGGTTCTGAGCTTTCGGCAATTGATAAAACGGCATTATTTAAACTTAAGCGCAAAGGTTTTTCCGATAAGCGCTTAGGTGACATCCTAGGCTGTGGTGAACAGGCGGTGCGTGAGCATCGACACCAGTTAGAGATTCATCCAGTCTATAAGCGAGTGGATACCTGTGCGGCAGAATTTTCTACAGATACCGCCTATATGTATTCGACCTATGAAGAAGAATGCGAAGCCCAACCCAGTGATCGCGACAAGATATTGGTGTTAGGTGGCGGGCCCAATAGAATTGGTCAGGGCATCGAATTTGACTACTGCTGTGTGCATGCGGCACTGGCTATGCGTGAAGATGGTTACGAAACCATTATGGTTAACTGTAACCCAGAAACAGTCTCCACAGATTATGATACTTCAGATCGATTATTCTTTGAGCCGGTGACCTTAGAAGATGTGTTAGAAATTGTTCGATTAGAAAAACCTAAGGGTGTGATTGTTCAATTTGGCGGCCAAACACCGTTGAAATTAGCTCGTGCTCTAGAAGCTGAAGGCGTGCCAATTGTTGGTACCACCCCAGATGCTATTGATAGAGCGGAAGATCGCGAGCGATTCCAGCAAATGATAGAAAAGCTAGCGCTGTTACAGCCATCGAATTCAACAGCACGCAGTGCTGAAGACGCTGTAGTTTTGGCCGAGCAAATTGGTTATCCGCTAGTGGTTCGCCCCTCCTATGTGCTGGGTGGGCGCGCCATGGAAATCGTCTATAAAGAAGACGAACTGCGACACTATATGCGAACCACTGTAGAAGTTTCTGAAGATTCACCGGTACTGCTAGACTTTTTCCTGCCAAATGCTATTGAGGTTGATGTAGATGCAGTAAGCGATGGCGAGCAAGTAGTGATAGGTGCCATTATGCAACATATTGAGCAAGCGGGAATTCACTCAGGTGATTCGGCCTGTTCACTGCCGCCCTACAGTTTGAGTGAAGACGTTCAAAATGAGATGCGTGAAGTCTGTAAGAAAATGGCGCGTGAATTGGGTGTTCGCGGTCTGATGAATGTTCAGTTAGCACTGCAGGACGGCAAAATCTATGTGATTGAAGTTAATCCCCGTGCATCGAGAACAGTCCCCTTTGTATCTAAATGTATTGGTACATCCCTAGCCAAAATAGCCGCGCGTTGTATGGTTGGGCAAACACTAGAATCTCAGGGTTTCACTAAAGAAATCGTTCCACCTTATTACAGCGTTAAAGAAGCCGTCTTCCCGTTTAACAAATTCCCTGGCATAGACCCAATTCTTGGGCCAGAAATGAAGTCGACGGGTGAAGTCATGGGAGTAGGTGAAACCTTTGCTGAAGCCTATGGCAAAGCCGAGTTAGGTGCTAGTGATGAAATACCCACAAAGGGAACCGCATTTATCAGTGTGCGCGATAGAGATAAAGACCAATTGTCGAGCTTGGCAAAAGACCTATTATCTATGGGCTTCCAGTTGGTTGCCTCTAAGGGTACGGCAAAAGTGATTCGCGATGCCGGCCTAGATGTTGAACTAGTTAATAAGGTCCAAGAAGGCAGGCCGCATATTGTGGATATGATAAAGAGTGATAAGATTCACCTTATTATCAACACCACTGAGGGCCGCAAAGCTATATCTGACTCCAGTGCTATTCGCTCTAGTGCAGAGCAGCATCAAGTTTACTATACTACAACAATGGCCGGTGGCAGAGCTGTATGTGAAGCTATTATGTTTGCTGGCGAGATTCAGGTTAGAGATTTACAAACGCTTCATAAGGCAATTAGCTAATGCAAAAAATTCCAATGACAGTAGAGGGTGAGGCAGCACTTCGTATTGAGCTCGCAAAGCTTAAGAAGGAAGATCGCCCAACCGTTATTCAGGCAATTGCTGAAGCGAGAGAGCATGGCGATTTAAAAGAAAATGCCGAATATCACGCCGCAAGAGAACAGCAGGGCTTTATCGAAGGCCGCATTCAGGATATTGAAGCTAAGCTTTCCCTGTGTCAGGTGGTGGATATTTCACAGATGTCAGAGAGCGATCGAGTGATCTTTGGCTCAACCGTGACAATTATCAATACTGAAACTGATGAAGAGGTAACTTATAGAATTGTCGGTGATGATGAGGCTGATGTAAAAGCCGGCATGATTTCCTACCAATCACCGATTGCTCGCGCACTTATCAGTAAAGAAATCGGTGATGTAGTTAATGTTCATACCCCGGGTGGTGAGGTGGAGTATGAAATTGATAATGTAACCTACTCTGGCTAATCATTGGTATTAGCCAGATGCAATTATTTTTGGTTTAGCAAAAACAGCATTAATGCCTTCTGCGCATGTAAACGATTTTCCGCTTCATCCCAGACCACAGATATAGATTTATCTTCTAATAATTCAGCCGAAACTTCCTCGCTTCTGTGAGCTGGTAAACAGTGCATAAATAGCGCCTTATCTGCGGCCACTGCCATTAACTTATGATTCACCTGAAAACCTGAGAAGTGCTCCAGTCGAGCTGCCTGTTCCGCTTCTTGCCCCATAGAGGCAAACACATCCGTAGTTACAAGATCTGCTCCAGAAGCAGCCTGTATAGGGTCCATGGTCACCAGCACTCGATCACCAGCACGTTTAACGATATCAGGATCAGGCTCGTAGCCTAAGGGGCAGGCTATTTGCAATTTAAACTCAAACTGCATAGCCGCATTGATCCACGAGTGACACATATTATTACCATCGCCAATCCAAGCTACCGTTTTACCCTGAATGGATCCGCGATGTTCAACATAGGTTTGCACATCAGCTAGCAACTGGCAGGGGTGAAAGCTGTCAGTTAAAGCATTAATGACGGGCACAGCAGAATGCTGAGCAAATGTTTCAATTTTGTCATGACCAAAGGTTCTGATCATAATAATATCGGTCATTCTCGAGATAACTCTAGCTGAATCTTCGATAGGCTCGCCGCGCCCCAACTGAGTGTCAGCAGGAGATAAAAACAGCGCACTTCCACCCAGCTGTGCCATGCCAGCTTCAAAAGAAACTCTAGTTCTAGTGGATGATTTTTCAAAGATCATCGCCAATACTTTACCGGCTAAAACGGGTGGTTGAGTATTTTCTCGATGGGCTTTTTTTAGCGCAATCGCTGAATCAATCACCTGATTAAGTTCATCTCGAGAAAGATCGTGCAAAGTAAGAAAATGTCTAACAGCCATCGGTTTGACTCCTATTGGAAGTCTCTAATTAGAGGTGCCAAAATGCTCACTACCTGTTGAGCCTCTTGATCGGTCATAATCATAGGTGGTAAAAGTCTAACCACCGAATCAGCAGTGATATTAATAATTAAGCCATGTTTAAGCGCTTCGGTATACAAAGACTTGCAGGGTTTGGTTAATTCAATGCCAATCATACAGCCGCTGCCACGTATATCCTTAACGTGCTCGTCATCCTTAAGCTCTTCAGCTAATCCCTGCATGATGATATTGCCAATGGCAGTGGCTCTGTGATAAAGGTTTTCTTTCTCCAGAGTATCCACTACAGCCAGAGCAGCACTACAGGCGAGTGGGTTGCCGCCAAAGGTAGAGCCATGATTGCCCGGTTGCATTAATTCAGAGGCCTCGCCATAAGCCAGACAGGCGCTAATGGGAATACCATTACCAAGCCCCTTGGCAGTGGTCACTACATCGGGCTGAACGCCACTGTGCTGGTAATAGAAAAATTTGCCTGTTCTGCCATTGCCGGTCTGTACTTCGTCGAGCATTAATAACCAGCCCTGTTGATCACAAAAATCGCGCAATTTTTTTAGATAGTCGACATCGGCAACGCGAACACCGCCTTCACCCTGAATGGGTTCGACCAAAATCGCACAGATATCAGGGTTGTTTTCAGCAATGGTTCTAAGCCCCTCAATATCGTTAAAGTGGCCGCGTGCAAACCCTCTAACCAAGGGTTCAAAGCCAGCCTGAACCCTGCGGTTGCCAGAGGCAGTAAGCGTAGCCAGCGTGCGTCCATGAAAAGCATTATCCATCACCAAAACGGTGGGCAGTTTGATGCCTTGCTTATGACCGTAAAGTCGCGCTATTTTGATAGCAGCTTCATTGGCTTCAGCGCCAGAATTACTGAAAAATACATTGCTCATACCAGAGATATGACACAATTTTTCCGCCAGCTGTTGCTGACTGGGAATACCAAATAAGTTCGAGCAGTGCAATAAATTGCCCGCTTGCATCGAGATGGCAGATGCCACGGCTGGATGTGAGTGGCCAAGACCGCAGACCGCAATACCTGATAGCGCGTCTAGGTACTTATTGCCTTTTTCATCATACAGCCAAGCACCTTCACCGCTGACTAATGTCATCGCCTTCTCACCGTAGGTATTCATTAGTGATGTAGTTTCCATTGGCTATTCGCAACTCCCACTTTTTTAAAACTAATAGAAAAAGGGCAGCGTTGCTGCCCTTGACACCAGCTAATTATAGAAACATTTAGCAGGCATCGCAATTTTTCACCGCACTAGACAGGATAGAGCAAAATTTATGGTGCAAATTAATACCGCCAAACCCCTAAACAGGTTAAAATACCTATAATCCACAGTAATCGAAATAGGGCTCTTATTAATGGATATTATGGAAACAATACGTGATCAGGTAGAAAGTAACTCTGTACTGCTTTATATGAAAGGATCACCCAATCAACCACAATGTGGTTTTTCAGCGCGCACTGTTCAGGCACTTATGGCATGCGGCCATCGTTTTGCCTATGTAGATGTACTATCAAACCCAGAAATTAGATCCAATTTGCC
>JAQWMF010000010.1 GCA_029246925.1 Porticoccaceae bacterium | reverse complement strand
CCCACTGGCGGCCAATGATAATTTTTTACGCTGGCTGACCGGCGAAATAGAATCTATTAAGCATATTAAACGACTGCGTATCCACACTCGATTACCCGTAGTGATTCCCTCCAGAATCGACGATCAACTTCTCAGCTGGCTAGGCAATACACGACTAAAACCAACAGTGGTTATGCATATTAATCATGCCAATGAAATTGGCTCAGGCTTAAGCCTAGGCATCAATCGACTAAAAGCCACCGGAATAACTATCCTTAACCAGAGCGTACTACTCAAAGGCATCAATGACAGCCCACAAAGCCTAGTCTGTTTAAGTGAAAAACTATTTGATGCCGGCATTATGCCCTACTATCTGCATATGCTAGATCCAGTTCAGGGTGCTAGTCATTTCGATGTAACTAAAGAACGGGCTGTGGAGGTTTTTCGCCAAATTCAAGCCGAACTGCCCGGATTTCTGGTACCCAAACTGGTTCAAGAAAGAGCGGGTGAATCTTCAAAAAGTCTTATTCTGTAGAGTAAATATAGCCAATAAAAAGGGTGCTATTAGCACCCTTTTTTACATCCTTGAAGACTGTTACTCCTCATCCTCGTCATCATTAACTGCATCAATTACCGAATCAACCGCGGTAATTGGCAACTTAACAATGCCCGCCGCCGTATCCACAACAGCTAGAGGAATAGACAACAGCGTACAGCCTCCAAGGCAGGTTAGCATCAAACATATTAGTAATTTATTAAACATAGGTAATCCCTTAAGAGTAAATTTTAAATCCAACGCCTTGCCCGCTGGCAATAGGCGTCATAACTGTCAGTGAAAAGCTTCCTCATTGCCCGCTCTTCTGATGCTATTTGAAAATAATTTAAATAGGCTACATAACAGGGTAATAAAACAAAACCTGCAACCGCACCAGTTTTGATCCATAAACTAATTATAAGCAATAGCATGCCCAAATACATGGGATTTCTACTAAATTTAAATATTCCATTTGTTACCAGTGCGGAAGCCGACTCTGGCTTTAGAGGATTAACTGTGGTCTTAAACTGTTTAAATTGAACAATAGCAACAGAAAGAATACAGGTACCAATAAGGGCAATAACAAAGGAAACAATAGCCTGATAAACAAAGTAGAATTGATAAAAATACTCTGCTGAACAATAAATAAGAGCCCCAAAAATCAGGGTAACAATGGGTGGCGGTATTTTTTTGCTTAAAAACATAATTTCTCCTTAATTCGACTAGTGAGCAATTTTAAAAAATGTCACCTTTACTTCTCACTATTAAAATGATACCTTTACGTTACATTAACAATAAGAGGCAGTTATGGCAGACCTTATCCCTATTTTAGGCATTTTGGCGGGAATTATTATCCCACTAGGCGTATTTACTTGGTTATATTTTGAAGAAAAAAACAAAAGAGACAGCCTTATTGAAATCTCCAAAAATATTCAAGATCCCGCTGAAATTAAAAAAATTCTTGAGCAGCTGGAAGGCAAAAAAGAGCCTGTCAATCATAGAAGAAGCGGCACCATTACCTTATTTGTTGGCATTGGTTTATATCTTTTAGGTGCTGTTGCCCTAGGCAGTGTCATTAAAGGTGTTGGCCTTCTGGTTGGCGCAATTGGCATTGGCACCATAATTGCGGGCTATATTTTCCCCAATGACAGCGCCCTTTTATCAAAAGCTGTTGAAGAATTTGAAGAAAAGTAGCAATGGGTAAAAACCACGATAAGCTACAAAATAATCTTCAGCAGATTCGAAAATCCAGAGGGCTAACTCAGCAACAGCTCTCTGAAAGCGCAGATGTATCGAGAAAAAGTATTAATGCCGTTGAAAATGGCGTTTATATTCCCTCGACGGTACTGGCATTAAAAATTGCCAA
>JAQWMF010000009.1 GCA_029246925.1 Porticoccaceae bacterium | reverse complement strand
ATTAATTTAGACACATCTTCTTCCTGACTTTGCAATTTGAAAGATGGCTGGGGCGGGAGGATTCGAACCTCCGAGTGTCGGGATCAAAACCCGATGCCTTAACCACTTGGCCACGCCCCAGTTATAAATTTTCCAGTTGTTTTTGCAGCGGGGATTGATTAACACCCTTTGCTACAAATGAGTTCCAACTGTTTGGCACAGTTTGTTGCGCCTGTTTTGCCTCTTGTTCGCTGTCGAAGCGGCAGTACACACTGGCTCCGGTACCCGTCATTAGCGGTTTTCCGTAACGCTGAAGCCAATCTAACACCTGTGTTACTTCTGGATACAGGGTTTCGACAACAGATTGACAGTCATTTCTGTACAGCTCTTCCGAGAGGGCGCGTATTTTGATGGCTGGAGCGTTCCTTGTCAATTCACTATGACAAAAAATTTGCTCTGTAGAGACCTTTATTTTGGGTGTAACCACCAGATACCAAATTTCATCGAGTGAAATGGGGGTTAATTTGTCGCCAATACCTTCGGCAAAAGCAGTATATCCTTTGATAAATACGGGGATATCCGCACCCAAATTACTGCCAATGTTTGCTAGTTCTTCAAGGGATAGATCGCACTGCCATAGGCTGTTTAATCCCACTAGGACTGTAGCTGCATTACTGCTGCCACCGCCTAGACCTGCGCCCATGGGTAATTTTTTTTCTAATTCAATATCACAGCCCCAGCGACAATTTGTGGCTTGCTGTAATGCGCGAGCGGCTTTGAAGACCAAATTATCCTGTGGTTTTACATCTTCAATATTACTAATGATATTTATTTCGGGTTGTTTGTTGACGCTAAAACTGAGTTGATCGCCATAATCGAGTATTTGAAATAATGTTTGTAGATTATGGTAGCCATCTTCTCTGCGATCGAGGATATGCAGAAATAGGTTTAATTTTGCGGGTGATGGCAGAGTGATTGAAATCATTTTATGCTTCAGTTTTTTTAATTGGAAAAATTCCATTGGGTTACGACAAGCTTAAAGGAAAGATCCTCGCGCCGACCAGATATTTTTTTGGGCATCATATAAGCACCCTGTGCATGGTATCCAGAAAATGTAAGTTGCCAGCCATTTTGTTGAAAGCTACTGATTAGCCCATCATCTTGAATAATAATATCTGATACTTGGGGGTGGTGGGGAGATATAAGCCCTTTGACCCACCAGCTCATAGCATCTACCGATAGAGGTACCCCTAATAACTTATTTCCTAGCTGATCTGGGGTGCCGGATATAACCTGTGATCCCTGTTGTATGAACGCTTGCTGCTGATTGCCCTTAATAGCGGCTGTGCCAAAGCCAATGGGGCCGTTGAGTTTTAGGTTGTAGTTATGTTGTTGCTGCTGCCACACAAGGTTAATTGATTGCGCTTTTTGTGGTGTTCTTATGCCTAATTTACCCGTTAATTTCCAGTTATCTAATTCGGCTAGGGTCGGATTCTCGATCGACACTTGGTCTGGCACTTGATAGGCGACAGAGGCGCAGCCTGATAATTGCATTAATATTAGTGCGCCTAAAAGAAAAATAATCTGATATTTCATAACACTCGATTGGTTTGTGGGTAAAGCTTTTGGCTTGGGTAAGGATGTTATCAGTTAAGGCTCATACTGTCCTGTTAGTTGCTATGGTTTATATATTATTAATCAGCAATTTTCCTATTGAGCGTAACTCTAGTGTAAAATTGTGGTTTTGGCACTTTGTGCCGATATATTTAAACAGCTAATGGGTATGGATTGAGACTGATGGCTTTGGACATCATAGCATTTGGGATTAACCACAAGTCTGCGTCGGTAGATCTTCGAGGTCGTGTGTCTTTTGCCCCTGAAACCGTAGTTGAGACCCTGCGCTCTGCACTATCTAGTCTCAAAATCAACGAAATAGCCATACTGTCTACCTGTAACCGCACTGAAATTTATGCAGTGGGTGAATTATCTGATCAGCAGTTGCTTGAGTGGTTGGCGGCAACTAAGGCATTGGATGCAGAGGCGCTTGAGGACTGTTATTACTGTTATCGTGGCACTGATGCTATTCGTCATATGATCTGTGTTGCTAGCGGCTTGGATTCTTTGGTTGTTGGCGAGCCGCAGATTTTTGGTCAAATTAAATCTGCTTATTCGGTTGCACAAAAGGCAGAAACTGTCTCTGGGCAACTTAATATGGCCTTTCAGTGGGCCTTTGCTGTGGCCAAGCGCGTTCGCTCTGAAACGGCTATTGGTCAAAATCCGGTTTCAGTGGCTTATGCCTCGGTAAGTTTGGCGGAGCAAATTTTTTCGGATTTAAAATCGGCGCATGTGTTGTTAATTGGTGCAGGTGAGACCATAGAGCTGGTTGCGCGGTATTTGCGAGATAAACAGATTGGTCAAATTACTGTAGCTAACCGCACATTAGAGAGAGCTAAGGAGTTGGCTGAGGATTTTTCTGCTGAAGCTATTCTACTTGCCGATATGCCTGAGCATCTTCATAAGGCTGATATTGTTATTTCGTCTACCGCTAGTCAATTGCCTGTGTTGGGTAAGGGTGCTGTTGAAACTGCGCTAAAAAAACGCCTTCACAAGCCAATGTTTATGGTTGATGTGGCTGTTCCCCGAGATATTGAGCCTCAGGTGGAAGCGTTAGATGATGTTTATTTGTATACGGTTGATGATTTAGAGGAAGTGATTCAAGATAATCTTAAAGCGCGGCAAACGGCGGCGAATCTTGCGCAACAGATTGTAGATGAGGAGGTGGAAAAGTGGTCCTCAAAGCAGCGTGAGCTCAGTGTGGTGGATACTATTAAGGCCTTTAGAGATAGTGCTGAGACAATAAGAGACGCTGAAGTGCAAAAAGCACTAGCATCATTAGAGCGCGGACAGGATTCTTCTGAAGTGATTAATACTCTAGCCCGCAACTTGACGAATAAACTTTTACACAAGCCGACAACTAAGCTTAAGCAGGCGGGTAAGCAAGGCTGTGATGACACGATTAATGTCACTCAAGAATTGTTTGATTTAGATAAAAAATAGCCTATTTAGTGTTTGAATTTTGCAGTTGGTCATCGGCATTAGGTAGTGGTGAAAAATTATCCTTGACCCCAAATAACTAACCACCCTTTAATAGAGCATTGTGTAAGATGATATCAAACACTTTCGATCCAAAAAATGGGGTTTTACATTGACTGAACTAGCTAAATCAACATCGACGCCAAACTCAAAGCAGTCAGCAGCTGATACTAAGGTTTCGGGTAAAAAATCTGCGGTTAAAAACGCGCCTACAAAAAAACCTAAATCATCTTTTGGTTTTTTAAAAGCCTTTGCACAGATGTTGGTGATTGTTTTTATAGTGCTAGCAACTTCGGCTGGCTGGTTTTTCTGGAAAGACTGGCAAGCTCAGGCTCAGGCTGTAAACAGCAATAGTTCAATCCTTGCATCTTTAACATCGTCTATTAATTCAACGCAGGATCAATCGCAAGCTGTGATAAAGCAGCAACGCCAACAACAACAAACAGCTGTAAGGCTTGAAAGTCAGCTGCAAAATATTGAGTTGCGAGTCAATGCTCAAGGTAAGCGGTTGGTAGAGCTGGGTTCTACTACACGCAGCGATTGGTTACTTGCTGAAGCGGAGTATTTGGCTCGATTGGCTAGGCAGCGATTACAAACTGAGCGCAGTGTTAAGAGTCCTTTGGCATTACTTGAAAGTGTCGATGTTATTCTTACTCAAATAGATGACCCTAATTTACTTGCTGCACGCAGTGCTGTGGCGGACGATATTACCAGTCTCAGATTAGCTTCTGACGTTGATAGAGAAGGTATTTATCTGGAGCTTCAAGCATTGGCTAGTAGTGTTGAAGAATTATCTTTGGTTGAATTGGCCGAACCTGAGGTCTTATCTGAAAAACCGGTTGAAAGGGTTAATAAGACTAAGCAGACAGTATTAGATGAGTTTTTAACGGATTTAAGTGGCTTGATTCGCGTTCGACAGCGGCAAAATCCTATTGAGCCTATGTTGCGGCCAGAAGAAGAACGAATTGTTAGGCGCAATATGCAAATGATATTTGAACAGGCGCAGGTCGCTTTATTGCGCGAAGAGCAAAGAATTTATCAGGCAGCATTGGAAAAGGCACAAAATTACCTTCAGCGATTTTTTCAATCTAACCCTAGTAGTGAGGCTGTTAGTCAGCGATTAGCTGTGTTATTGGAAACCAGTATTATTCAGCAGTTACCTGATATCTATAGATCTCTTGATGGTATCCAGTCGCTATTAATTATGCGTGAGCAACGGCTACTTGAGACTGAAACCACTGATCAGCTGGAGGTTAATCAGTGAGGCAGTTATTACTTGTTACTCTTGGCTCGCTGTTGCTAGGTGCGGCGGTGATATGGCTAATGCAGCAGGATCAGGGGTATATCCTTATTAGTCTCGGCACAGTGAGTGTTGAGATGAGCTTTTGGTTAGGCGCTTTAATTGTTTTCGCCAGTAGCTGTTTTTTAATTTGGCTATTATTGTTTTTTAGGTGGTTGTTAGGCGCTGGGGGTGTAAGGCAGTGGTGGGTTGCTCGGCGTGCCGAAAAGCAGACCAGCAAAGCAGCTAAGGGATTACTTGATTACTTAAGTGGCGATTGGTGTTTGGCGAGCCGCGGACTTAGGCAGTCAGTTAAGGATCCAGCGCTCTCTAGGGTAAGTTTGTTATTTGCGGCAAAGGCAGCTGCTAATAATGATCAGTTAGATCAAGCGAAACAGTTATTGAAGCATTTTTCTTTAGAATTCCCAGAGTATAAAGATTATGCAGATCTGCTGTTGGCAGAGGCACTCATCCAGATTTCAAATATTGATCAGGCGCAAGAGATTTTGGCGGCTGTCAAAACAGAAAATAAAATGACGCTAAGATTACTGTCAGATGTTTATTGTATGAAGTCTGATTGGTCTGCGCTAAGCGCTTTGATACCAAAGATTAAGCGTCAATCGGTGCTTGATGAAAAAGATTTGAAAGTACTTCAGGTTAACTGTTATCGCGGCTTGTTAGTCAATATTGATAATAATTTGCCCGCTGAGATTAAGGGTCAAAAATTAGAGGTTATATGGTCTGAGATACCGCGATCATTTCGCCAAATTCCCGACATTCTTGCAGCATATAGTGATGGGCTAGCAGCTACAGATTCGTCAGAGAAAGCCTTGAGTCTTTTAGCTAAAGCGCTTAAAACAAATTGGCATCAATGTTTGGTGGAAGCCTATGGCCGGTTAGATATTAAGGATGGCACCAAACAATTAGCGCTCGGTGAGCAATGGCTTGTTACATATTCTCAAGATCCGATGTTATTGTTAGCCTTAGGTCGTATTTGTCGGAGAATGGGTTTTTTAGGTAAGGCCAAAGATTATATGAAATCCACCATTAATCTTGCTCCATCGGCTCAGGTTTACCATGAATTAGCGGCCATTCTTGAGTTGCTGGGCGATACTGCAAGCAGTTCAGATATATACCGACAGGGGCTACGATTTGCCACTCGGTCTAAGGTTGATAAGATTTAAATTTTACGCCGTTTTAAATCTCTAATTAAAAATCTTGCTGGATGCATTGCCAGTCTAAGTTCCCTTTCTAAAGGTGGGATTTCTCCGCTAATTTCTGACGCGAGAATTTCTGCGGTCAGCGGTGCATAACTCAAGCCTCTGGAACCCAACCCGCAGTGAATATAAAGATTGGGCTGATAACGTCCAAGGCTGTCTATAGTTGAGGCTGCATCATGTCGCAATCGTTCATATTGCTGTTTAAATTGTTGTGCATTTGGCACCGCACCTACTATGGGTAAATAGTCATTGGTAGTACAGCGAAAGTTTGCCCTACCTTCATAATCTTCTGGTTGTTCAGCATTTAAACTCTGCGCTATACCCTGATCGGTTTTACGGATCATTTCTAAATTTGCTATATGATCTTCAGGGCGCAGTTGCTTAGAGAAAATCCCCTTATTGTAGGAGGCTCCGCAGCTCTGTATACCATCAGCAACCGGTGCGATATAACCTTTGCCGCAAATAACAGTTTTTAGGTCGCTACTGGCACTGTCGCTGGGGATATGGGTTACCTGACCGCGCAGTTGATTGAGCGATAGGAAATTGGTTTGCTCAAAATTGGGGCATTCATAGGCGGTGGCAATAACTAACGTTTCTGCACTAGCAACAATATTTTTTTCATGATCCCTTAGTATCCACTGATCATTATCAGGACAGCGTTCTATTTGATCAATATCGGCATTGAGAAGTGGAATATTGTTTTCATCCAATAATTTTTGACACAGAATCTGTGGTGGCATCCAGCCTAAATTTGGAAAAAATAAACCCTGTTGTGCTTCTAGGGAAAGGCCGCTATGAGAGCAGATTTGTTGGTTGTCTAGTTTCAAGACTAAGTCTGTATGTTCTGCGTAACGCTGCGCTATCTGTTGCAAATTGTCGCGAGATTGATCGCTATCGGGTAGCAACATTACCCCGCATTGAGATCCTAAGCCCTGTTCCCAGTAAGGTTTGTAGTAGCGACTAGCTAATGTCATTGCGGTGAGGTTAATTCGCGGCAAAGCATCATTTTGACGAGATAATTTAGGGTAGATTACCGCTTGTAGATTGCCGGAACCCTCATTGGCGGCCGAAGAGTGGCGATCGATAACTCTTACCTTAAAACCCTTTTTAGCAAGGGCGGCGGCGGCTGAGCAACCAGCAATGCCGGCGCCAAGTATTAGTACATCGCGCTGAGTTTTTTTAGTGGGTGATTGATCAATATACCAATGTGTCGAGGTGATTTTTTCAGCGTCTAATTGACCGGTATAACTGCCTTTTAGGGATTCTCTCTTCTTGCCGAAGCCCTCAATTTTCTGTACTTCAAACCCGGCATTACTAAGCCCTTTTCTAACGTTTGTTGCACAGGTAAAGGTTGCTAGAGTGGTCCCTTTGCTGGATAAGGAGGCAACAGTTTTAAATATCTCATCGGACCACATATCTGGATTTTTGGTTGGCGAAAAACCATCTAAAAACCAAGCGTCCACGGTTTTTTTCTGGTAACTAGCCAATGGTGGCTGCGGGCTCTGAGTAATGCTTTTTAGCATTTTATTGGCTTCACCCAGCATAAGCATAAGCTGAATACGCCCCTCAGCTAAGGATATAAGGTGAATGCCTGGGGTCAGAACAGGGTATTGGTTAAGTAGTTGCTGGGATAGATCAGAAAAAACTGGCCAACTACTATGTATAGCCTTTAAATCAGAGGCTGTAATCGGTCTTATTTCAGTGGATATACATTGTAATCGCCAGTCTTTTGGTGCGGTTTTTAACCAAAGATCACAGGCCGTTAAAAAATTAAGGCCGGTGCCAAAGCCAGTTTCAGCAATAACAAATTGTTGGTGATCGCATTTTTTTTGAGAAGATAAATTTTGCCAGCGCTGTTGTAATTGGTTTTGCTGTATAAATAAGTACTCAGTTTCCTTTAGTCCATGCGCTATAAAGGGCGTTTGACTGCGATAATAAACATCGTTAAATTCGCTACAAAAGGGGGTGCCATCATGCCATTCAATCGTGGCAGTCTTGATCGTTGATTCATCGACTTTAGTCATGGCTTAAAAGGCCAAATTCATACAGTATTTGCTGGCACCACTGGTTTATATATTGATCGGTTAGATCCAATTGATTTTCATCATCTAGTGCGAGACCCAAAAAGAATTTTTTATCGTCGGTCAGCGCCTTTGATTGCTCAAAATCATAGCCCTGATTGGGCCATAGTCCAACGGCGGTAGCGCCTTGATTGACCATTTTGGCCCATAGGTAGCCCAGCGCGTCTTGAAACCACTGGGGATAGCCTATTTGATCGCCAAGCCCAAAGATTGCGACTTTTGTATGGGATAAATCTAGATCATCTAACAATTGCCAGTGAGTTTCCCAATCCTCTTGAAGTTCTCCATAGTCCCAGGTGGGTATGCCGAGAATAAGATAGCTGTACTCTGGTATTAACTGAATGCAATCATTGGCAATATTATGAATATCAATTGGCTGAGCTGGCATCTTCAGGTGGATAGCATCGCGAATTTTTTCCGCCGCCATTTCGGTGTAGCAGGTTGAGCTGCCGTAAAAAAGTCCGATTGAATTTTGCATTTACTTGGCTAGCTCCCCAGTATCATAACTGCCGTCGAAACCAAGTTGACGCCATGCTTCATAGGTAACAATCGCTACTGCATTAGATAGATTAAGGCTTCTGCTATCTGGCTGCATAGGTAAGCGAATTACTTTATCCTCACCTAAGCTGTGCCGTATATCAACGGGTAAGCCGCGCGTCTCAGGACCAAATAAAAGGCAGTCGCCCGGCTTATATTGAACGCTTGAAAAGCAGTTTTTGCCTTTGGTGCTTAAACCATAAACATTGTTGGGCTTCACTTTCTCTAAGTATGATTCCCAGCTTTTATGAACCTGCAGCGATTGAAATTCAAGATAATCCAGTCCGGCTCGGCGCAGTTTTTTATCATCCAGATCAAAACCTATGGGTTCAATGAGGTGCAGCGTAAAACCGGTATTGGCGCAGAGGCGAATTATATTGCCTGTATTGGGCGGAATTTCAGGTTGATAAAGTACAATATCTAGCATAGTTAATATTTTATTCGCACAGTAGTATTTTATGGGACAATGTTATTATCGCATTAAATGATGATGTGATTACAGAGGCGATAGGGCTTTTTGAGTCTATATCGTAAATGAGGTCGATAAGTTGATTGAGATACCGTTCAAACGTTTGGACGCCGAAATTTTGCAGACCATTATCGAAGAATTTATTCTTCGTGAAGGTACAGACTATGGTGCCCATGAAGCAGATTTTGAAAGTAAAGTTGCTCAGGTACATCATCAAATAGCCGCCGGTGACATTGTGATTACTTATGATCCAAAAATAGAGAATTGTACGCTGCTGACTCGCCATCAGTTTCAGCGCAGTATTCCTGTAGTGGCGCAGGACCAGCCTTTGGATCCAGAGGATATAGATACTTACCAAGATTATTCTCAGGACATGGGTGGGATAGAATAAATATGTCAGAATCATCCGCTTTAAATTCTGCATTGATACCATGGAAGCAAGCCATTGCCAATGCGCCACAGATTTTAGTCGGTCTCAGTGGTGGTATGGATTCCATGCTGTTGCTAACCTTACTTAATGAGCAGATTGAATCAAAGCGCATTCAAGCAGTACATATTAATCATGGGTTATCTGATAATTCCGATCAGTGGCAGCAGTTTGCTGAAAATTATTGCCAGAAAATGGGTGTGGGTTTTTACGCTGAAAAAATTCATCTGGTCGTCTCTGGCGAAGGTATAGAGGCAGCTGCCCGAAAGGCTCGATATTCAGTATTTGACAAACTCTTGGTGGCTGATGGGTTGCTGTTCTTAGCGCATCATGCCAATGATCAGGTAGAGACAGTTCTCTATCGTTTGTTGCGCGGCTCTGGTTCTAAGGGCTTATCTGGCATGCCAGAATCTAGAGTTTTAGGTGCCGGTCAATTGATTCGACCTCTTTTAGATTATTCTAAGCAAGCGCTTCATCGAGAGGCGCTCGAAAGAAAGCTAGAATGGATTGAAGATGAAAGCAATTTAGACAGCCGTTTTGATCGCAACTATTTACGCAATAAGCTGATACCAGTTATTGCTCAGCGATGGCCTGAATATTCTCAATCAGTCATGCATTCCGCTTCGCTCAGCAATCAAGCGGATCAATTATCAAAAGAGTTGGCGATTGAAGATTTGAAAAGTTTAGATGTGAAAAAAGAGCGAGCTGGTTGGTCGATGTCACTTGAATTATTTACCGAATTTTCACATTTAAGACAGAAAAATATATTGCGCTACTGGTCGGACATTAATCATTTTTCAGCCCCCGCAAGCAAAATTATTAATGAAATCCTATCCTCTGTTGTAGGTGCCCGTCAGGACGCTTCGCCAGAAATTATCTGGCAGTCTCAATGCTGGACGCGATTTCAAAGCCGACTATATTTATTAAATCATGAAAATAAACAGTTTCAATGTGAGCGCCCGATCAGTTGGGATATGCAAAACAGCCTATCACTTCCTGATGGCAGTAGTTTGAATGCCCAGCCTTCTAAAGGGCAAGGCTTGTTGGCAACAGTCGATGTTGTTGAAATTCGCTACCGACAGGGGGGCGAGCGCTGTAAGCCACAGGGCAGAGGGCATTCAAGTAGTTTAAAAAAACTTTTGTTAGAGTATCAGTTGGCGCCATGGCTGCGGGATAGAATCCCGTTATTTTATGTGCAGGATCAATTGGTAGCCGTAGGTGATCTTTGGGTTTGTGAGGGTTGGAGTGCAAAGCCTGAAGAAAGTGGTATGGAGATTCATTGGTGCGTAGATTCTCTGTAGATGAGAGTGGAATACTCCTCGTGTTTGTGGCAATATACTCCCCCATCTTAAGACGGATGGGTCAAAGGCTAAAAACTGGTATTTTATTAGCCAAATCTCCTTCCAAAAAGACTATTTAATACTCAAATTCTGATCGGTACAGGGTCTCTATGACGCGTTTTATTTTTGTTACTGGTGGTGTCGTTTCTTCTTTAGGAAAAGGTATCGCCGCTGCCTCTTTGGGGGCTGTTCTTGAAGCCCGTGGACTCAGTGTCACCATTTTAAAGTTAGATCCCTATCTCAATGTTGATCCTGGCACCATGAGCCCTTATCAGCATGGTGAAGTCTATGTTACCCAAGACGGGGCAGAGACTGATCTTGATTTAGGTCACTATGAGCGTTTTTTGCGCTCAAAAATGACACAAAACAATAACTTCACCAGCGGTCAGGTCTACGAGACGATTTTACGTCGTGAGCGTCGCGGTGATTATTTGGGTGGCACTGTTCAGGTGATTCCCCATTTGACCGATGAGATTAAACGTCGGGTATATTCCGGTGCAGGCGATCATGATATTACCGTGGTAGAAATTGGTGGTACCGTTGGCGATATTGAATCCCAACCATTCCTAGAGGCTGTGCGTCAGCTAAAAGTTGAACTTGGCCATCAAAGAGCATTGCTTTTGCATCTTACCTTGGTGCCCTATATTGCCTCTGCGGGTGAGACCAAAACTAAGCCTACCCAGCACTCTGTAAAAGAGATGCGTTCAATCGGTTTGCAACCCGATGTACTTTTATGTCGATCTGAGGTTGAGCTTGAGGAAGGGCAGCGCCAAAAGATTTCGCTATTTACTAATGTTGAAGAAAAAGCGGTTATTCCATTGATGGATGCGCCAACTATTTACCAAGTGCCGCGTATGCTCCATGAGTGGGGGCTAGATCAGTATGTATTAGATCGCTTTAATCTCAGTAATCCGGCAGCTGATTTATCAGAATGGGATGCGGTGGTTGATAACCAGTTAAATTCCAAAAGCGAAGTGACTATCGCTATGGTCGGTAAATATATGGAGTTGTTGGATGCCTATAAGTCTCTTTCGGAGGCATTGATTCATGCGGGTATCCATAATAAAACAAAGATTAAGATACGTTATATAGATTCTGAGAAATTAGAATCAGATCACAGTTTAATTGATGGTGCCGATGCGATTCTAGTGCCCGGTGGTTTCGGTACTCGAGGCACTGAAGGCAAAATCTTCGCTGTAAAAACTGCGCGCGAAAATAATATTCCCTATCTAGGTATCTGTTTAGGTATGCAGATTGCAGTGATTGAATATGCGCGAAATGTCTGCGGTATGCAGGGCGCGAATAGTACGGAATTTGATGCCCAAACTAAATATCCAGTAGTTGGTTTAATAACCGAGTGGGTTGATGAGCAAGGTAACAAAGAACAGCGTTCAGAAGACTCTGATTTGGGTGGCACTATGCGTCTAGGTTCTCAGGTCTGTCATCTAATACCAGATTCTATCGCTCATACTATTTATGGTAGTGACCAAATCGAAGAACGTCATCGTCATCGCTTTGAGGTAAACAATAACCTTTTACCTCAGATTAAAGAGGCGGGACTAGTCGTAGGTGGTTTATCAGCCGATAAAACGCTGGTAGAAACTATAGAACTACCACAGCACCCTTGGTTCTTTGCTAGCCAGTTTCACCCAGAGTTCACATCAACACCAAGGGATGGTCATCCCTTATTTCAAGGTTTTGTTGAAGCCGCTTCTGTGTTTCAGAAAGCTAAAGAGACATAATTTATGAGTGCTAAATCAGTAAAAGTTGCTTCGATTGATGTCAGTAACGAAAAGCCTATGGTGCTTTTTGGCGGCATGAATGTGTTGGAATCTCGAGATATGGCGATGCAAGTAGCTGAAGCCTATGTTGAGGTGACGCAAAAGCTAGGCATACCCTATGTGTTTAAAGCTTCTTTTGATAAAGCCAATCGATCGTCAATCCACTCTTTCCGTGGTCCAGGTTTAGAGGAAGGATTAAAAATTCTTCAGGAAATAAAACAGACCTTTGGTGTTCCGCTGATCACAGATGTACACGAAATTAATCAGGCGGCGCCTACTGCTGAAGTCTGTGACGTCATTCAACTGCCAGCATTTTTAGCCAGACAAACTGATTTGGTTGAGGCTATGGCTAAAACTGATGCTGTCATTAATATTAAAAAGCCGCAATTTTTAAGTCCCGGCCAGATGGGTAATATCGTGGATAAGTTCCGCGAATGCGGCAACGAAAAAGTAATGCTTTGCGAGCGCGGTACCTGCTATGGGTATGATAATTTAGTGGTCGATATGCTCGGTTTTCGGACCATGAAAACGGTGAGTGGCGGTCTACCACTTATCTTTGATGTGACCCATGCGTTGCAGTGTAGAGATGCTTTGGGAGCAGCCTCTGGCGGTCGTCGTCAGCAAGTCGCTGAATTGGGCAGAGCGGCAATTGCTCTAGGGATAGCCGGGTTATTTTTAGAGGCGCATCCCAGCCCTGACTCGGCAAAATGTGATGGCCCCAGTGCCTTACCCTTAAATAAGCTAGAGCCTTTCCTTGCGCAAATGAAAGCATTTGATGATTTAAATAAGTCGCAGCCGGATTTGCAGATACTATAATTTTAATTTGGATGGTTTAGTCATCTAAATTTATTGAATATGAACAACCCCAACTTTATGGAGTAATTTTTGAATGAGTAATATCGCTGATATTAGAGCCTATGAAATTTTAGACTCGCGAGGCAATCCAACAGTACAAGCTGACGTTATTTTGGCTAATGGAATTGTAGGAACTGCCTGTGCACCATCGGGCGCATCAACTGGCTCAAGAGAGGCTCTTGAACTTCGAGATGGCGATAAAACTCGCTATTTGGGCAAAGGTGTTTTAAAGGCTGTTAATAATATTAACACCACAATCAAAACACTTTTAGTTGGAGACGATGTCACTAATCAACAGGCGTTAGATCAAAAAATGATTGATGCCGATGGTACAGATAACAAATCAGTGTTAGGTGCCAACGCAACCTTAGCAGTGTCTTTGGCCGCTTCAAAAGCAGCAGCTCAGGCAAAGGGAATACCTCTGTACGCCCATATTGCTGAAGTTAACGGCACCAAAGAGTACAGTATGCCGGTACCAATGATGAATATCCTCAATGGTGGTGAGCACGCAGACAACAATGTTGATATTCAAGAGTTTATGGTTCAGCCAGTATCAGCTAAAAGCTTCTCTGAGGCACTTCAGGTTGGCGCTGAAATTTTTCATGCACTGAAAAAAGTCCTTAGTGCAAAAGGTCTCAACACCGCAGTGGGTGATGAGGGAGGCTTTGCACCTAATCTATCCTCTAATGCCGAAGCGCTGGCAGTAATCAAAGAAGCGACAGAAGCTGCGGGTTATAAATTAGGTGAAGATGTCACTCTCGCGTTAGATTGCGCGGCGTCTGAGTTCTATAAAAATGGCCAGTATGATTTGTCTGGTGAAGGCAAGGTTTACAGCTCTGAGGGTTTCAGTGATTTTCTGGCTGAGCTTTGTGAGCAGTATCCAATTATATCGATCGAAGATGGCTTGGATGAATCCGATTGGGATGGCTGGAAATATCAGACAGAAATTTTAGGCGACAAAATACAGTTAGTGGGCGATGATTTATTTGTCACCAATACCAGTATTCTAAGTCGCGGTATTGAGCTTGGCGTGGGCAACTCAATTCTTATTAAATTTAATCAAATCGGTACACTTTCTGAAACTTTAGCTGCAATCAATATGGCTAAAGAGGCGGGATACACTGTGGTGATTTCTCACCGATCTGGCGAGACAGAAGATACAACAATTGCCGATTTGGCAGTGGCGACTGCCGCTGGTCAGATTAAAACCGGTTCACTGTGTCGTTCCGATCGTGTGGCTAAATATAATCGCCTGCTAAGAATTGAGGCAGAACTTGGTAATGCTGTAGCGCCGTACAAAGGAATCGCTGAATTTAAGTGATCACTGCTGGTTAGCAATAGCTTCACATATAGGGTTAGATTGACTGCATTATGCGATGGTTAATGGTTGTTTTGGTGGCTATTCTCGTGCTTCTTCAGATTCGTCTATGGTTTGGCGAGGGTAGCATTTCGAATAAAATTGCATTGGACAGGCAGTGGGAAGCTCAGCAGCAGATTAATCAAGAGCATAAGCTACGCAATCTATTAATTGCTCAAGAAGTAGAAAGTCTTAAAACTAATCTCGATTCTCTTGAAGAAAAAGCGCGCCAAGACCTCGGTATGATAAAAGATGGTGAGGTTTTCTACCTAGTCATCGACAAAAAGAAGCAGCCTGCTACTGATAGAGTAGAGCCCTAGACTGATGACTATATCTACCTCAAAAATATGGGCCATAGTACCTGCAGCAGGGCAAGGGAAACGCTTTTCAGAAGATAAGCCAAAACAGTTTTTTGAGCTCAATGGCCAGCTAATTGCCGAGCATAGTCTTAGTCGGCTTTTGGCGCTTCCTAAAATTGCGGCGATAATTGTTCCCTGTGATATTGCATCGCATGGATGGTCACAGGTCCCATCCCTTCAAAACCCTAAAATCCAACAGGTAGAGGGTGGAGAGCAGCGTGTCCACTCAGTGCTCAATGGGATCATTGCTGTAAGTCAATCAGCCTCTGACGATGACTGGATACTAGTTCATGATATCGCCAGACCCTGCATAACATCAGAAGATATCAATCAATTGATCACTGCGGTAAGCAATCATCCAGTTGGCGGTATTTTGTCGACGTCAGTTGATGAAACACTCAAAAAAATTGGATCTGATAATCATATCGAGGCTACAGTTGATCGAGCTGATTACAGACTTGCTCAAACGCCACAGATCTTTCGATACAAAGTATTGAAAGATGCCATCGCTGCCTGTTTAGAAAATAATATAATACCCACTGATGAAGCGTCTGCGATTGAGTATGTTGGACTTAGGGTGCTAAATGTAGAGGGTCGTCGAGATAATATAAAAATTACTCGTCAGGAAGATTTACCCATAGCATCGGCAATTATGAAAAGTCAGGAGGTTAAGTAATGCGTATTGGTCAAGGATATGATGTGCATGCCTTTGGAGAAGGCAGTAGTTTAACTATTGGCGGTGTAGTGATTCCCTTTGAGCGCACATTAGTAGCGCATTCAGATGGCGATGTTTTAATTCACGCGTTAATGGACGCGATACTTGGAGCGCTTGCCCTAGGTGATATTGGTCATCATTTTCCCGATACAGGTCCTCAGTATAAAGGCTGCAGTAGTCGGGATCTTTTAGTACAGATTTATCAACTGATGACGGCCAAGGGTTACCAGTTGGGTAATGCAGATATTACGCTGGTAGCCGAAGCGCCAAAAATGGCGCCGCACCTTCAGCTAATGATTGATAATTTAGCGCAGGACCTTCGTTGTACGGCCAATCAGCTAAATATCAAAGCGACCACCACTGAAAGGTTAGGGTTTACGGGTCGCGGTGAGGGCATAGCCTGTTATGCGGTGGTGTTGTTGACCGCGAAAGAGGTCTAGGCTTATCAGTTCGGATCTTTATGGGTTTGATAAGCTCAAAAGAATGCATGGCGAACCACTGACAACAGCCAGTTTTCGCAACTGCCCAGAAGATTTTATTGTCGATGAAGTCATTGATTTCCAACCTGCAAATGAGGGAGAGCATTTACTACTTCATATCAAAAAGCGCGACCAAAATACCCAATGGGTGGCAGGTCTTCTAGCAGAATTGGCAGGTATAGATCGAAGGGCAGTAGGTTTTTGCGGCATGAAAGACCGCTTTGCAGTGACGACTCAGTGGTTTAGCCTGCATCTTCCTGGGGGCAGCATTGAACTTGATCAATTAACCCATGCAGACTTTCAGATACTCACAAGTGCTCGCCATAACAAAAAATTAAGAAGGGGAATGCATGCGGGCAATAGATTTTCTATTGTGTTGCGAGATTTTAATATTGATCCCGCTACGCTTTTTCAAAGACTTGAGTTAATTCAAAACGCGGGCGTACCTAATTATTTCGCCGAGCAACGATTTGGTTGGGATGCGAATAACCTAGTTAAAGCTAATGAGCTAATTGAACAGGGAAAACTCAAAGGTAATCGTCATGGCACAGGTATTTATCTATCTGCTGCACGGTCATGGTTATTTAATCTTCTCTTAGATTGTTATTTAACGATTGGCGCTGTAGATTTTGCAGATACAGGCGCACTCTGGGGCAGAGGGCGATCTGCAACAGAAGGCGATTTTGCTAAGCATGAACAGCAGCTGCTCAGCGAATGGTCCAGTTGGTGTCATGCCTTGGAGCATGCAGGATTAAAGCAACAGCGTCGTTCATTCATTCTACAGCCCAATAAATTTTGTTATAAGCAGCTAGCTAAGGATCAATTTGAATTTAATTTTGAATTGCCCAATGGCAGTTATGCCACTGCAGTATTGCGAGAAATTGCCGAATTATTTCGCCCTGAAATCACGCGCCTGTGATATATTTAATACACAATTTTAGGTCGACAGTTGTGCAGAGTTATTTTGTTAGGAGCATTGGGTGAATTCGATTGATTTTGCTGGGATAGGTATGACATCTCAGCGCACAAGGGAGCGTTTAATCAAGCGCTTAAAAGAGCAGGGAATTAGCAACCAAAAAGTATTGGATGTCATTAGGTTGACCCCTAGGCATTTGTTTATTGATGAGGCCCTAGCGCATCGAGCCTATGAGGACACTGCCTTGCCAATTGGATTTTCACAAACCCTGTCACAGCCCTATATAGTGGCTAGAATGACTGAAATACTACTAAGCGCTGGTCCGTTGCGTCGCGTTTTAGAGGTCGGTACAGGTTCAGGCTATCAATCCACTGTGCTATCACAATTAGTCGACAGCGTATTTTCGGTAGAGCGGATAGAACCATTACTAAAAAAGGCTCAAGAACGCTTTCGAGCCCTCGGATTAAATAATATATATAGCTCTTTGTCGGATGGAAGTTTTGGCTGGAATAATAATGCGCCCTTCGATGGCATAATCTCCACAGCTGCGCCTCAGGCAATTCCTGAGCAACTACTTCGACAGTTGGCACCCAATGGTATTTTGGTTATTCCTATCGGCAACGGAGTTTCACAAAGTTTAAGTGTCATAAAGCGTGTTGGTCATTCTAATGAGTTCGACGAAGATATTATTGAAAAGGTAAAATTTGTACCCTTATTAACAGGTGTTATCCACTAAAATAACAGCCTAATTCAATTGGTAAGATAAATTATGAAATCCATACAGGGCAAGTTGCTATTATTTCTTCGTGGTGTTGCCATGGGTGCAGTAGATCTAGTGCCTGGAATTTCTGCAGGTACCATTGCCTTGGTGACCGGTATTTACGAAGAGTTAATTGATTCAATTAAATCATTTAACCTAGATGCCCTAAAGATACTTAAAAATCAGGGGTTTTCCGCTGTATGGCGCCATATCAATGGCGAATTCTTGTTAATTTTGATGTCTGGCATTCTATTTAGTTTATTTACATTAGCCGGCGTGATGAACTATTTATTGGATGCATTTCCGCTTCAGTTGTGGTCTTTTTTTATAGGTTTAATTATTGCTTCAGTGATCTACTTACTGCGTCAACACCCGCCTAAAAGATGCCTAGAAGTCTGTTTATTAGGTGCAGGTATCCTCGCCGCTTATAGCTTGTCTGTATCGCCAGTAGTTGCTATTGAAGGGGGTTATATCAGCCTGTTTTTTGCCGGCAGTATTGCACTTTGCGCCATGATTTTACCGGGAATCTCAGGATCATTTATTCTGGTTCTACTAGGTTTATACCCCTTATTTATTAAGGCCCTAGTAAATGTTGAGATGGGCTTCTTACTAACATTTGCTGCAGGGGGTGCAATAGGCTTGATGCTGTTTAGTCGAGTACTTTCATGGCTGTTAAATCATTGTAAGCATGCAGTGATTGCTACTATGTCTGGATTTTTGATAGGTAGTCTGTCAGTTTTGTGGCCTTGGAAGCAGATTGCCTCATCAATGGTAAACCAATCTGGAAAACTACTAGTTACTGGGTCAGTCAATCTAACGCCGCAGGGTTACATGAATATTGTGGGACAAGACCCTCAAACACTCGCCTGTATTTTACTGTTTTTAGCGGGTCTTTTTGTTGTGCTGATAGTTGAAATTGTTAGCCTCAGATTAAAAAGTAAATAGATATAGGTGACCTGATGTTGAGAATATGGCTGTCATCATTAATGCTGTTGGTAGCAACCTTAAATCAAGGTTGTACTCCCTACAATGCGCCCATTGTTAATCTTGAGCAACCGCCAAGTCAGTTGATTGAGACCCATCTCGTTGAAGAGGGAGAATCGCTTTACTCTATCGCTTGGCGTTATGATTTTAATGTTAAAGATCTAGCGCGAATAAATAGGCTAAGTGAACCTTACCGACTACGTAAGGGGCAGGTATTAAATTTAGATAAAGATTCCAAGATAAAATTTAAGCCACAGGCCAAAATAACAGCACCAAAAATCGTTGAGCGGCCCCAAGTCAATCCCAAAAAATCAACGGTTAGTGATTCTCTGGTAAAGCCAAGTGGTAAAAAACTACGCTGGCAGAAGCCTACCGAAGGAAAAATAATTGAGGCGTATAATCCAAAAGATTTACGTAAAGGCATTATTTTTCAAGCACTTGCTGGGTCATCAGTGAAACCGGCAGCACAGGGTTTGGTAGTTTATGCGGGAGATGGTTTGCGTGATTACGGTAAACTGGTTATCATAAAACACTCAGACTATTTGTTAAGTGCCTATGGTCATAACCAGAAGCTTTTGGTTAAAGAAGGTCAGGTAGTCGATGGTAGTAAGATTATCTCAAAATTAGGATCCAATGGACGGCTTTATTTTGAAATAAGGAAGGACGGTAAACCTATTAATCCTGTGGCTTATATAAAATAATGTATTGCCATTTGTACTATCGTTTGAACTGGAACTGTTTCAGAAATATCTAATTAGGGACTATGAAAAATAGGGAAGTTTTGGCGAGCACCTGTTCGCTGATTGGAGTTATTGAATTGCAAAGGAGTTGCGAGTTATGGATAAACTGTCTGTAGTTGGTCAAAAAGCTAATAATCATTCAAAATCATGTACGGTAGATGCCACTAGTCTTTATTTAAAAGAGATTGGTCGATCACCCCTGTTATCTGCTGATGAAGAAGTATTTTTCTCCATCAAATTACAGCAGGGAGATGAGGCCGCTCGTCATCGAATGATTGAGAGTAACCTACGTTTGGTTGTCAAAATAGCGCGCTGTTATCTCAACAGGGGTCTTGATTTTCTCGATTTAATTGAAGAAGGGAATTTTGGTCTTATGCGTGCGGTCGAAAAGTTTGATCCCCATCGAGGTTTTCGTTTTTCCACCTATGCCACATGGTGGATCAGGCAAACCATCGAGCGCGCTTTAATGAATCAAACCCGTACTATTCGTCTGCCGGTTCATGTCGTTAAAGAGCTTAATATTTATCGGCGAGTATCGCGTAAATTAGCACAGAAGCTAGATCATACGCCAACCTATGAAGAAATTGCTCATGAGGTCGATAAGCCAGCCGATACCGTTAATAGAATTCTCGAACTCAATGACTCCGTCTGCTCTCTAGATATTCCGGTGGGCGATAATGAAAAATCGTTTGTAGACACCATTCCTGATTATAAATCCAATAGCCCCGAGAGAGTGACGGGGGATGATAACTTGGTTGATAAGCTAAAAGGTTGGCTAGAACAGCTGCCTGAAAAACAACGTCAAGTTGTTGTACGACGATTTGGATTACTCAATCATCAACAGGAAACCCTAGACCAAGTTGGCCGCGAGGTTGGTTTGACACGTGAGCGGGTTAGACAGATTCAAATAGATGCACTTCGACGGCTAAATGACATGCTAAAAAAGAATGGGCTATCCAGCGAAGTTATTTTTGCTGATCATGATCAGCACATCAACTAAATATAATTGCCAGCCGATAAAAAAACCCGACACTAGGTCGGGTTTTTTTATCATTAAAGCAGCACAGCTCATTATTCAGCTAAGTACCGCTCACGTGATGATATTACTTCAGCTCTTGCCGCATCAGCATTATCCCAGCCTTCAACTTTAACCCACTTACCTGGCTCAAGTGCCTTGTAGTTTTCGAAGTAGTGAGCAATCTGTTGAATGAGTAGTTGATCTAGATCTTCAATTTCTTGAACGTCATCATAGATTCTGGTCAATTTGCTATGTGGAACGGCCAATAGCTTAGCATCAATACCAGACTCATCACTCATCTTAAGCACGCCAACAACTCGGCTGCGGATAACTGACCCTGGCATTACTGGATAAGGTGTTACAACCAATACGTCTAAGGGATCACCATCTTCAGAAAGAGTCTGAGGCACATAGCCATAGTTGGCTGGGTAGAACATAGGTGTAGCAACAAAGCGGTCAACAAAAATAGCATCACTATCCTTGTCCACTTCGTATTTAATAGGGTCGTGATTAGCTGGTATCTCGATGATCACGTTGATGTCGTTTGGCAGATCCTTGCCTGCCGGGATGTCATTAAAGCTCATTATTAAGAATCCATAGATTGCGTTCAGAGAAAAGTTTGCGGATTATACCAGCCACTTAAAATTTGACTAGCCCAAAATGCGCGTTTGTTTAATATTGCCCTTTTTCACGTGAAAAATAGGCGGTTTTTATACTTTTTACACTACTTTTATATCAATAAAGCATTAAGTGATATATTGATTACAGTCTAATAATAGGGTGGATAGCCAGATTAATGATAAATATCTGAATCTATAGCCTAACAGTAGAGGTAAATAATATGAAAGCATTGTCTGCAAGCCATCGATCTAATGGTTTGAATTTATGATATTTGTTAGACTGATCAATCGCGCCATAATAATCAGGTTACTTCATTGAATAACGGCATTTCTAAAAATTCTCTGCGTCGAGAGCTTCGTAAAAAAACCGAAGAGTTTCTTGGGAAGGGGGGTGAAATTAAGAAATGCCAACAGGGTGAAACTGGGGAGCCCGCTGATCAGCCCAGAGCAAAATCGGTTTTTGTTAGCCCCTCCCCCATAAAAAATCGCACCTATGTGAATGATGTAGTTGCCAAGATTGATGAAAGAAAGCGTAAAAGCATCACTAAAGCGCCCGCTAAAGCGTCAAAAAGGCCCAAGAAAAAAGTTATTTACGATGACTTTGGTGAGCCTTTAAGAGAGGTCTGGGTCGACGAGTAGTCGGTTCCCTACGTGATATTCTCGCCTCGCGCTTGCTTATCAGCATGGTAGCTAGAACGAACCAAAGGGCCACAGGCCGCCTGAGAAAATCCAATGCTTTCAGCATATTCGGTATATTCTTCAAACTCATCAGGATGAACAAATCGCTCAACCGGAAGATGATTGGTTGAAGGTTGCAGATACTGTCCAACCGTTAGCATATCCACATTGTGCTCGCGCAAATCGTCCAGCGTTCGCAGTAATTCATCCTTAGTTTCGCCAAGTCCAACCATAAGGCCTGATTTTGTAGGAACCGCTGGGTTCAGCGCTTTATATTCTTTTAATAGCTTAAGAGACCATTGATAGTTAGCCCCCGGACGAGCTTCCCTGTACAGGCGTGGAATAGTCTCCAAATTATGGTTAAACACATCTGGTGGGGTTGTCGTTAGAATGTCCAGAGCAGGATCCATTCTGCCGCGAAAATCTGGCACCAGAACCTCGACTTTTAAATCTGGAGATAGAATGCGTGATTCACGAATACAGTCAGCAAAATGCTGCGCACCGCCATCTCTTAAATCGTCTCGGTCTACCGAAGTAATAACCACATAGCTCAAACCCATCTCACTAATCGCCTTAGCCAAATTTAAGGGTTCATCCTGATCTAAAGGGTTGGGCTTGCCATGACCCACATCGCAAAATGGACAGCGTCTGGTGCAGATTTCACCCATAATCATAAAGGTGGCCGTGCCGTGGCTAAAGCACTCATGGAGATTAGGGCAGGCTGCTTCTTCGCACACGGTAGCCATTTTATGCTCGCGCAGAATACTTTTGATCTGGTTGACTCTAGGTGAGGCATTTAGGCGAATTCTCATCCACTCTGGCTTGCTTTGGTATTCTGTCGTGGGAATTACTTTGACAGGGATACGCTCCACCTTATCCGCACTGCGAAGCTTTTCGCCCTGCTGAAGTCGTTTGGTTCTCTTAGGTGGATCAACCAGATTTGATGTCATGAAAATTCCTTGGATTAATACTGAGCCTATAGTGATTGGTTTCCCAGCTGGTAGCTATTATAACCTAGACCCAGCTGAAGCAGTTCAGCTAATTTATCGATTACCTGATGTTTACTAGGAGAAGGCTTAACTAGATCTACTAGTTGAGTCATTTCCACGCCAAGACCACAGGGGTTGATACGTTGCCACGGCGTCATATCCATATCGATATTAAAATTTAGACCGTGATAGCTACTGCCTTTTCTAATGCGAAGACCCAGAGAGGCAATTTTATGCCCATCAGAGGTATAAACACCCGGCGCATCAGATCTTGGGCTAGCCTCAATATTCCAGTGCTTAAGACAGTCGACAATGGCTTGTTCCATTAGAGTGACCAAATCTCGAACACCTATCTTTAAGCGTTTAAGATCAATCATTAAATAGGCTGTGATTTGCCCGGGGCCATGATAGGTCACCTGACCGCCGCGATCAGTTTTAATAACAGGTATATCGCCCGGTTCAAGAATATGATTGGGTTTTCCAGCCTGTCCTTGAGTAAATATCGGATTATGCTCAAGAAACCATATTTCATCGCCGCTATTGTCATCGCGCTGTTCGACAAAGGCCTTCATTGCCTCATAGGTAACAGTAAAGTCCTGAAGCCCTAAGTGGCGAATTGTTAGGCGTGATTTTTGAGTACCTGACGGCATGTTTAGAGAACCATTTTGACTCTAGAGCTAGTTTTAAGATCGGCAAATATGGCATCGAGTTGTGGCTTGCCGGTTGCAATAATAAACAGGGTTATCGACTGCCACTTACCTTTACTGCTATGACTGATTTTTAAGTCCGATTCAGCAATTTTTGGGGCATGGGTATTCATTACTCTAAGTACATGCTCAATTAATTCCTGATGTGCCTCACCCAGCACCTTGATTGGGTACTTGCAGGGAAATTCTATTTTCGGTTTTTTATCTTCAGACACAATAACTAACTCAAGAGATTAATTGAGTAAAAAACAGCAAAATCCAATCAAATATTCTGGATAAAAACCCTGCTTGAGGAATATCTTTTTCTGCAACCAGCGGTACGCTAATCATAGATTTTCCATCGAGAGTGACTTCAAGGCTTCCAAGAATCTGACCGGCAGTAATAGGCGCTTTAATTTCATTATCCACAGTAATTTCAGCCGCTAAATTTTTCTTCTCACCTCTGGGATAAGTCAGCGTAATATCTTCGGCAACTGTTAGGTTTAAGAAATCTTCTTCGCCATACCATAGGGCGGCATTTTCTTTAATTACCTCACCTACAGTGTATATCTTTTTAGTTTCAAAATGCCTGAAGCCATAAGAGAACAGTTTTTGCGATTCTCTTGCTCTGGACTCGTCACTTTTAGTGCCCAGTACGGCTGAAATTAATCGCATACCACGGCGTTTAGATGAAGCTACTAAGCAGTAACCAGCCTCTTCAGTATGTCCAGTTTTAAGGCCATCAATACTGCTATCTCGCCATAAAAGGCGATTGCGGTTGGGTTGGTTAATATTGTTATGGCTAAAGTACTTTTTAGAGTAAATACTGTAGTACTCTGGATGCTCATTAATGATAGCTCGGGCGATAACGGTTAGGTCTCTTGCAGTGGTCACCATGCCCTCAGCAGGAAGACCAGTAGCATTGATGTAGTAGGTATTTGTCATACCCAATTGTTCCGCCTGAAAGTTCATATTGTCGGCAAAAGCCGTCTCTCCACCACTGATATGCTCCGCCAGTGCAATGGCGGCATCATTTCCTGATTGGATGATGACCCCGTGCATAAGGTCGATAACAGATACCTTAGATCTAGGGCTTAAAAACATCGTTGAACCATCTGTCTTGGCGCCACCCAATTCCCAAGCGTTATCGCTAATAAGCACCAAATCATCTTCTTTAAGACGATTTTCCTCAATTTCATTTGAGGTTATATAGGTGGTCATCATCTTTGCTAGACTAGCTGGCGGCAGTGTTTCATCGGCATTATTTTCTGCGATCACATACCCAGTATCAGCATCAATAATAATCCAAGCTTTTGCATTTATCTTGGGTGCATCGGGTAGAAACTGTTTCGCCGCGGCATGATGGATAATGCCGGAGCAAAGAAAAATTACCAACGAATAGAAAAAACTTTTTTTCAACATATTTAGGGACACCAAACCAGACAAACTTTAAAGACCATATTCTAACATCAGTCACCATAATGTTCCCATAAGGAATATGCTCAGGAAGGTGACAGAATACATTTAAATTGACTATTTCAGCGAAAATTGTGAAATAGTCAATTCAAGTTTTAGAGTGTATTTGAGCGCAAGTAGTTCCCTATCTTGAGTGATGGGGATTAAAAAGCCTCAAATAATTCTACTGGCAGAAATATTAGTCGCAATTTTCGACAATTTTACAGCGCTGTTCACGGATCACTAAACTTAACTGATAAACCGCCATTGCGTATTTAATTCTAGGGTTATAGCGACCGATAACATAAAAATTGTGCAGTCCTAACCAGTATTCATCGCCATATTTTCCGGTCAGCATCATTGGAAATGCCAAGCTGTCTTTGGCATAGTTTTGTGCGGGTTGAAAGCCTTGTTTTTCCAGATCAGTAATGGTTTTTTTAGGGCGGCGCATTTTGTTCAAGCCGTCGGAATCAAAAGTTTCTTTAATATGAGCTCTGGTAGCCACTGGCTGATCTTTTTTCCAGCCATGTTTAACAAAATAGTTAGCAACACTACCAATAGCATCCGTTGGGTTTGTCCAGATATCCGCTAATTTATCACCATCATAATCAACCGCATAGTTACGGTAACTGTTGGGCATAAACTGACCCCAACCCATAGCGCCAGCATAGGAACCCTTCAGGCTTAAGGGATCTTGTTTCTGCTCTCTTGCCAATAAGAAAAGATGTTCAAGCTGGACAGTGAAAAATTTCTTTCGAGATTCGCGTTTTTCAATTGAGTGATAATAATCAAAGGCTAGGGTGCTCAATGCATCAACCACACGATAGCTTCCAGTATTTCGACCGTAGTTGGTTTCCACGCCCAAAATACTGACAATAATTGCAGGGTCAACGCCATATTCCTCATAGGCGCGCTGAAGTGTGGCCTCATGTTGTTGCCAAAACGCAACGCCTCTTTTAATGCGTAGATCTGACACAAATAGCTTTCGATATTCATGCCAAGGCTTCACCTTTTCAGCGGGACGACTCATCGCCTTAACAATCGATGTTTGGTGCTCAGCCGCGCTAAGCCATTCAACAACTTGCTCGCGCTCAAATTGGTGTTCGTTAACCATAAAGTCGATAAACGCTGTTGCCTGAGGTTTTTGTGAATAATCGCCAGAACAAATAGTTGCCGCTGATAGGCAGACCGAAAATAAGATAAATTTTAAAGTTTTCATTTAACGCCAAGATCCGATTCGTTTAGGTTCTGAACTGATAGCCATCAGGATACCAAATCCAAAAAATAGAGTCACAATTGCAGAGCCGCCATAGCTTACCAGGGGTAAGGGTACACCAACAACAGGGAGTAAACCCGATACCATCGACATATTTACAAACATGTAAATAAAGAATGTCAGGCTGATGCTGCCTGCCATTAGTCGCGCAAACTGAGACTGTGCACCAATGGCGATTATCATGCAGTATCCTACCAATAAAAGATAGATGGTACAGAGGCTAATCACCCCTAAAAGACCAAATTCTTCAGCCAGAACCGCAATAATAAAGTCCGTATGACTCTCGGGTAAAAAATTAAGTTGAGATTGCGTTCCCTCAGTCCAACCCTTTCCTGAAAGCCCACCAGAACCAATTGCAGTTGTTGATTGGATAATATTCCATCCTGCGCCAAACTTATCATCCTCCGGTGAAAGTAGAGTCAGAACGCGTTGTTTTTGATAGTCTCGCATAACATAAAGCCACAACAAAGGGGCTGCGGCTAGGCTGCCAAAAAATGCACCAACCAAGTAACGTTTTCTTAAGCCCGCAAGAAATAAAACAAAAAAACCAGAGGTAAATACCAGAATAGATGTGCCTAAATCAGGCTGCCGAATAATCAGCAAAGCAGGAATTCCGATAATCAGCAGAGCACCGCCCACATGTTTCAATTTTGGTGGAATAAGGCGTCGACTAAGATAGGCTGAAACCATCATAGGCACCGCAATTTTTGCAAGCTCTGAGGGCTGAAATCTAGCGAAGCCGAGATTGAGCCAACGGGTTGCTCCTTTCGCTTCGACGCCAAAGAATAATACAGCGATTAAGGCAAGCAATGCTGAGCCATAAAAAAGACCAGCAAACCGCTCCCAAAAGCGCACTGGAAACTGCGCAACAATTAACATGCCAGTAAATCCGGTGAGCATAAAGGTTGCTTGGCGCTTAACATAATACATACTTTGTTCACTGGCACTGTAAAGGACAAACAGTCCAGTCATGCATAGCACTAATAGAATAATCAACAGGGTAAAATCTATATGTAGAACATTTTGCCGTCTATCCCCACCCTTTGTATCCAATTGCCTAACAAAATCATATTTATACATTGATTAGTCATCCTCAATCGGGGTTGGGGAATATTGAGTCAGTTTTGATGCATCATTATGCCGACTCTCTTGATAGCTATTTGATAAATAGCTATCAATGACTTTGCGGGCTATTGGCGCCGCAGTGCGACTGCCATGCTCACCATTTTCAACAATTAATCCCAATGCGATTTGCGGATTATCGGCTGGCGCAAAGGCTACAAAAAGAGCGTGATCCCACTTATTTTTATCTATTTTAGACGAGTCATACTTCTCTTTTTCATGAATACTAATAACCTGAGCTGTGCCCGTTTTTCCCGCTAGTTTATAGCTGAGACCTTTACTGATACCGCGCCCGGTTCCTTTATTTGAGTGAACAACATCCACCATCGATTGATGAATATAATCCCAGTATTTATCGTCATATTCGATTGGGTTCGGGGCAAACTCTGGTGCAATTTCTTCACCGTCAATAGACTTTAAAAGCTTAGGTACAACTGCTTTACCGCGAGAAGCAATGCGCGCCGACATCACCGCGAGTTGCAATGGAGTGGTGAGCATAAAACCCTGGCCAATACTCATATTGATGGTATCCCCATCAAACCAATTCTGTTGGCGGTTAGCTTTTTTCCACTCTCTGGATGGCATAATGCCGCGTTTTTCCCCCGGCAGATCAATGCCAGTAATATCACCTAGGCCGAATAGAGCGCTCTGTTCTGATAGTAAATCAATCCCCGCTTTAATGCCGGTGGTATAGAAAAATACATCGCAGGATTCTATGATGGCCTCAGCTAAGTCAACACCATGCCCGTGCCCACCTTGGTCAGCATTATGGTCACGCCAAGGACGCTTAATGCCTTCCATAAAAAAGTAACCTGGATCATATATCGAGTAATCTATATCAAAAATTTTATGTTGCAAGCCAATTAAACCGAATAATGGTTTAACCGTAGAGCCCGGTGGATATTGACCGCGAAGGGCGCGGTTAAATAGTGGGCGGTCAGGCGAGTTAAGTAAGCCATCATATTGTTTCTGGCTAATTCCCGAAGTAAAGAGGTTGGGGTCATAACTGGGGGTGCTTACCATGCTGAGAATGCCCCCAGTTTTGACATCAATAGCCACTAGAGCACCACGCTCACCTTTTAAAGCATCTAGAGCAACACCCTGCAATTGACTATCAATATGAATGGTTAAATGACTGCCAGAAATAGGATCTTTTTTGCTAATAATGCGCATGACTCGTCCCCTAGCATCGGTTTCTACCTGCTCGGTTCCCACCTTTCCAAGTAGGGCCTCTTCATAATATTTTTCTAAGCCAATTTTGCCGATAAAATCGGTGCCGCGATAACTTTCAGGATCAATATTTTTAATTTCGCGATCATTGATTCGGCCGACATAACCAAGGGT
The DNA here is from genome assembly GCA_029246925.1 of Porticoccaceae bacterium. Classification (GTDB taxonomy): domain Bacteria; phylum Pseudomonadota; class Gammaproteobacteria; order Pseudomonadales; family Porticoccaceae; genus HTCC2207. Next base: position 6,915 of record JAQWMF010000009.1, on the reverse strand, counting down.
ATGTGTCAGTAATTCACGCTGAGGATAAAAGCGCATCAACTGCGCACTAACCTCTGTCCCCGTCAATAAATGACTATTAACCGCAAGAATAGCTCGCTCTTGCTCAGTCAGGTTGTATTTCAGAGGAACAGGTGCGAAGCCCTTGCTGCGTTTTGCGCGTTTTTCAAAGCGTGCAATATCTTTATCAGAAATAGACAATAATGAGTCTAATTGAGCAATGAGTTGATCAGTGTGTTTAGCTCTTTCAGGAATAATATTTAGGGTAAATGCCGGTCGATTATCCGCCAGTAACTGACCGTGGCGATCAAATATAAGCCCGCGAGTGGGGGCTACCGATCGAATATGAATACGGTTTTTATTTGAGTTAGTCACATAATCAAGATGGCGATTAATTTGCAGATCAAAATAGCGAAATAAGATAATCGATGTTAAACCGAGCAGAATAAATACAGATAACATCACCCGCATAGAGAAAACTCTCTGTTCCTGCTGTGGGTCTGAAATAGCATTTTCGCGCATCATAGCTTGTTAACCTAACTACGATGATAGGGATGGTTTTTATTAATCGTCCAAGCTCGATAAAGCTGTTCCATTAATAAAACCCGAACCAATGGATGGGGTAGGGTAAGATCAGATAAAGACCACTTCATATCCGCCCGTTCAAGGCAATCTGAAGATAGCCCATCAGGGCCGCCAATTAGCAAGCAAATATCCTGACCATTCATTTGCCAATTAGAAAGTTGTGTTGCCAGAGACTCGGTGGACATGGATTTACCCAGCACATCCAGCGCAATTACTCTGTCCTGTTTATGGATTATCTTAAGAAGCGCTTGCCCCTGAGTTTCTTTTGATGGATTGGATGAGCCTTTACCCTTAGGGCTGAGAGGGATTTCGATAAGGTCTAATTTAAGCTCAGCCGGCATCCGTTTGCGATATTCTTCAAAGCCAGTTTCTACCCAGCTTGGCATGCGCGTCCCTACTGCCAGCAACTTGAGCTTCATTGGTCTTTAATAACCTCAGTGTTTATCGAATCAAAATATTGTGAGGAAAATACTTAATCCTCATCACTATCGTTGGGTCTAACTGACCACAGGCGCTCGATATCATAGAACGCCCGAGTAGCAGGCAACATGATATGAATAATAACATCGCCAAAATCTACCAGAATCCACTCTGCTTTATCATCGCCCTCAATACCGATCATTTCATGGCCGGCGGCTTTAGCATCAACCACGACACTGTTGGCTAGTGCTTTAACCTGTCGATTGGAGTTACCTGAGGCAACAACCATGATATCTGTAATGCCCGTGAGGTCGCGTACATCAATAGTCGTGATTTCAGTGGCTTTAACCTCTTCGAGGGCGTTGATAATAATGTCTTTTAAGGCTTGCGTCATAGCAATAAATTACTCATATAAAGAATGTTGTTTAATATAGTTAACCACTGATTCAGAGGTCATATGGTCGATATTTTTTGCGCATTTTATACTATCTCTGATAGCAGTCGATGAAATATCTAGTAGGGGTATTTTACACAGATGAAAGCAACCGTGTGATTGCTTTTTCACCTGAGTTAAATCATCACATAAATGTTGCTCAATCCAATCTGCTACAACCCCATCGCTAGGCAGCTCATACTGTGGTCTTGGGCATCCCACTATATGGCAGTAGTCCAATAGCTCAATCCAGCGATGCCAGCTATCAATCGCCATTAAAGAGTCCATGCCAAGACAAAAAAACAGCGGTGTCTGAGCGCCAATTTGCTGTCTTACATGGTCAACAGTATCAATACTAAAACTGGTGCCTGCCCTTTTTAATTCTAGATCATCTGCGATTAAAGCAGGATTTTCCTCAAGCGCTAAATTCAGCATAGCCAAGCGCTGTTCAGCACTGACATTGGGTGCTTCACGATGCGGGGGGATGGCGCAAGGAATCATGCGCACAGATTCAACCTGCAAATAATCAGCTAACTCAGTCGCTAAGTTAAGGTGACCATAATGGACTGGGTTGAAGGTGCCGCCAAACAGAGCAACCGACATGTTACTGGCGGATCTGTCCATCGCCAAACACCACCCATTTTTGACTGGTTAGGCCTTCCAGCCCCACAGGGCCGCGGGCATGAATCTTATCCGTTGAAATACCAATTTCCGCACCCAAGCCATACTCAAAGCCATCCGCAAAGCGGGTTGAAGCATTAATCATCACCGAACTTGAATCCACCTCAGCAACAAACCGTTGGCCGCGCTCAGTATCTTCAGTAATAATCGATTCAGTATGCTGAGAGCTATAGGTATTAATATGCTCAATCGCCTCATCAATACCACTCACCACTTTGATAGCTACTATAGGTGCCAGATACTCCTCGCTCCAATCAGACTCACTAGCCACAGAAATAGAGGGCAAAATCTTGCGGCTATCAGAACAGCCACGCATTTCTACTGATTTTTCAGAATATATCTTAGCGATTAAAGGTAAAACCTGTGCCGCAACTGATTCAGCCACCAGCAGAGATTCCATGGCATTACACACACCATAACGGTGGGTCTTAGCATTAACTGCAATTGCCACAGCCTTATCGATATCAGCAGAGTCATCAATATACACATGGCAGTTACCGTCCAAATGTTTGATAACAGGCACCCGAGCATCCGCACTGATGCGTTCAATTAGCCCCTTACCACCACGGGGAACAATCACATCCACAAACTCAGTCATGGTAATGAGTTCACCCACTGCCGCGCGATCGGTAGTATTTATCACCTGCACCGCAGTATCCGGTAATCCGGCATCGGTAAGACCCAATTTAATACAGTTAGCAATTGCCTGATTGGATTCAATCGCCTCACTGCCACCACGCAAGATGGTCGCATTGCCAGATTTAAGGCAGAGACTAGCCGCATCAATGGTGACATTAGGGCGAGACTCATAAATAATCCCAATCACACCCAATGGCACGCGCATTTTGGCGAGCTTGATACCACTTGGACGGGTGCCCAAATCAGTCAGTTCGCCCACAGGATCAGGTAGCTCTGCCACCTGATGAAGGCCTTCAATCATGGCATCAACGCGGTCATTATTCAGTGCAAGCCGGTCGAGCAGAGCATCATTAAGACCGTTGTTGCGGCCATTATCCATATCCAGTTTATTAGCGGCTAGAACAGCGCTGCGGTTAGCATCCAATTGCTTAGCAATAGCGACAAGGGCATTATTTTTACTATCACTGCTAGCGCGCGCAAGTTCACGGGAGGCTTCTCGTGCCGCAGTGCCTAAAGACTGCATATAAGCTTTAATATCCATAAGATTCCACTAATTACCAACAGGGTTGTAAATCAAAACCCCATTATACGAATCTCAGAATATAATGCCTTACATTTGACAATAAATAGCGGTCTAAAAATAAGGAGTAAGCTAACAGGGTTAATAGGACAGGGCTAAGCGTTTTTCCAAGATGCTTACTAAAGCATCAATATGCACGGGGTCATCGTTTAGGCAAGGAATATAATGAAACTGCTCGCCGCCACTTTCGATAAAGCTTTCGCGGGCTTGCATATTAATTTCCTCAATGGTTTCAAGACAATCAGAAGAAAATCCCGGGCAGATAACCGCCACATGCTTAACGCCATCTTCAGGTAACTGCTCTAAGGTTTTATCGGTATAGGGTTGCAACCAGGGTTCGCGACCAAAGCGCGACTGAAACGTGGTCATTACTTGGCTTTCATCAAAGCCCAATTTTTCCCGTACCAAACGCGTGGTTTGGTGGCAGAAGCAATGATAGGGGTCGCCATTCTTAAGATAGCGCTCTGGCGTGCCATGATAAGAAAAAACAAACTTATCGGGTTGACCCTGCTCTTCAATATGGTGCTTTATGGTTGTGCAAAGAGCCTCAATATAGGCCTCAGATTTATGATAGCCATTAATAAACTGTAATTCTGGCACCCAGCGCAACTGAGTAAACGTTTTAGCAATTGCATCAAAGGTAGAACCGGTGGTGGCGCCCGCATACTGTGGGTAGAGTGGCAGTACAATAATATCGCGCACATTTTGGTCGGTTAGTTCCTTAATTGCCGAAGCCATCGAAGGATTGCCATAACGCATCCCCAAAACCACAGGAATATCACCATATTTTTCTGCAAGACGTTGTTTAACTGCTTGTACCTGCCCTTGGCTATAGCACATAAGTGGCGAACCAGCCTCAGTCCAAACCGATTCATACAACTTAGCCGAACGGCGCGGACGAATTCGCAAAATAATTAAATTTAAAATCATCCACCACAGTAATCGCGGTATCTCAACTACCCGCGGGTCGCTTAAAAATTCTTTTAGATAGCGTCTAAGTTCAGCTGGTCTAGGTGCATCTGGTGTTCCAAGGTTGCACAGCAAGATGCCTTGACGAGGAGAGGCTCCATCATGGTCATACTCAGTTTGACCCGTATATTTCATTTATTACTCCTAAAATTTGGCTGGTTAGCCGCTAATAAACCTAACCATAAAGCACTGATTGCCTATCGACAACCATTGATACCCTGAAACTCTCATTGTGGCGATTATACGCCTCGTCAACGGTTTAAGACCTTTGGATTTAAAACTCGTTACATCAAAATTTGCTTGAATAAATTTGCCTAGTATTAGATACTGTATAAATAAACAGTACTTTAATAATAGCTTGCCGAGATTATCATGAGCCTTTCACTATTAGGTTGTAGTCATGCCCTTGCATGGATCAAATCCCATCGTCTAAAAATACCACTTTTTAGCGAAGCCGTATCCGCAGGATTTCCCTCACCCGCCCAAGATTATGTGGAAAAAACCCTCGATTTAAACGAGTTGTGCATCAAGCGTCCTGCCGCCACTTTCTTTGTTCGCGTCGAAGGCGAATCAATGATTCAAGCCGGTATTTATGCCGGCGATATCCTCGTGGTCGATCGCTCAGTGACCGCCGAGCACGGTGATACGGTGATCGTGGCCATTCATGGAGAGATGACGGTCAAAGAACTCGAATTACGTCCCACAGTGCGCCTAGTGCCACGCAATCCAGATTACCCTGTTATAGATATTCCCGAGGGTACAGTGCTGGATATCTTTGGTGTAGTGACCAACGTGATTCGTAATATACGTCACAAGTAACCAGATCCAATGTCCGCCATTTTTGCCCTTGTGGACTGCAATAATTTTTACGCCAGTTGCGAAAAACTATTCCGTCCCGACTTAGCCGATACGCCAGTGGTTGTTCTATCCAATAACGACGGCTGTGTTGTTGCGCGCTCTAAAGAAGCCAAAGCCCTAGGTATAAAAATGGGTATTCCCATTTTCAAAATTCAGTCCCAAGTTAGGCAGCATGGCATTAAAGTTTTTTCCTCAAATTACAGTCTGTATGCCGATATGAGTGATCGCGTTATGCGCACCCTAGAAGATATGGCACCCAGAGTTGAGATTTACTCCATTGATGAAGCCTTTTTAGATCTCACCGGTATTCAATCCGCTATTTCTCTGATTGATTTTGGGCAACAGGTAAAGCACACCATAGATCGCTGGATAGGTATTAGCGTCTGTGTCGGCATAGGGCCCACAAAAACCCTTGCCAAGCTCGCCAATCATGCCGCCAAAAAATATTCAGCGACCCAAGGTGTTGTCGATTTAACCGATCGTAAAAGGCAGCGCAAATTGCTGGCAATAACCCTAGTAGAAGATATCTGGGGGGTTGGCCGTAGGCTATCGGCGCGCCTGCAAGCTATGGGTATACACACAGCACTAGATCTAGCCGATACATCCGCCAAATCCATACGTCAGCAATTTTCGGTGGTATTAGAGCGCACCGTCAGAGAGCTTAATGCTGAGCCTTGTATCGTTTTAGAGCAGATACCCGCCACTAAAAAGCAGATTATCTGTAGTCGTTCCTTTGGTGCTCGAGTGACTTCCTTGGTACAAATGCGCCAAGCGGTTTGCCAACATGTCACCAGAGCGGCAGAAAAGTTGCGCAAAGAGCGACAGCAAGCCAAATTACTCAGTGTATTTATTCGTACCAGCTCTTATCAAAAGAATAGCCCGCAATATAGCAATGCACTTACAGCAGAACTACCGCGACCCAGTGACGATACCCGCGACCTTATTCAATTAGCCATGAGGTTGCTCGATCAGCTATGGCGAGATGGTTACGACTACGCAAAAGCCGGCGTGGTACTCTCTGATTTTTATGATATAGGCACTTATCAAGCGGGGCTATTTGACGAACCCACAGGTCATACCAATAGCCGTCAACTGATGCATGTTGTCGACGAAATTAATCACAGCGGGCGAGGTAAGGTATTTTTTGCCAGGCAGGGAATCAAAAAAGATTGGGCCATGAAGCGAGAACATCTGTCTCCGGCCTATACAACTCGTTGGAATGGGTTAATAAGGGTGGACTAGATTGTCTGTAACGTCAAAATAACCCGAAAAAAATACTTTTTTGAATAAAGATAGCTAGAGTCAGTGTGGGTCTTGGATTGGTTAAAAACTGTTGCAGCTCGATCAATTCAATAAAGAATAGAATAAGTTATGTTAATGGAAAGCCCCAAAATGCTTTGCTACTTTTTTAAAACAGAGTTTGATTGTAGTACCCGAAAAAGGTGTCGATAGTGAAAGGATTTCCTAGAGCTTTTAAAGGGAAAAAAGTTAAATTGGAAGGGAAGCCAATGTGGTTAACTGATCAAAGTGCATTTTACAGACAGACTGCACTTCATAGAATAGCGTTTAGGCTATTCTCTTCTCGGTCGCGAATGAGTTGCGGTCGTTTCAATGAGCATAGTTTTTTCCTCTCCCTTCCTGTTTTTCAGGGCTATTTATTTGAGTATTAAATAGTCAGCACTCCAGCACTAATTTAGCCGAGGCATAGCTCGAATAGCCAGCCCAGCTTCACCCACAGCGCCTGAAAAGGCAA
>JAQWMF010000008.1 GCA_029246925.1 Porticoccaceae bacterium | reverse complement strand
CGGGCAATTTCTTCACCATCATTTAGCTTATCGCCATCGGTATCGGCATTGGCGGGGTCTGTGAGCCAGCGGTTTAATTCATCCTGATCGCCCAAGCCGTCATTATCTTGATCGGGCTGTACGGCGACTAGATGTATCTCTGAGTCGGTCTGATTGCCGCCCAGATCAATTGCTTTGGCATAAAATTGCAATGTATTTTTATCGGTATTTATTCTGTGGTTTACCTGATAGGGGTAAGCGCTATCTTCAGCCACTTTGCGCTGATTTACATAGAACTCGACCTTACTAATCGCTATATCATCCTCGGCAAAGGCGGATAGCTTAATGGAGGAACCGTCAATAACGGTTGAACGATCTGCTGGGGTCAATAAATTAACCTCGGGCGCAATACCGTTGTTATCCTCTAGGGCGCGATACTGGGCAATAAATAATTTGGTATTACCTGTGGCTTTAAAATCTGAGCGAGCCACGTAGTACTCTTCGGTAATAAATGCATGGGTATTATTGAGCGCAATACCTGTACCGGCGTAATCACCAAAGCGTGAAAGGTCGATGGTGCTCTGAAAAAATGGGTTATCTTTATTTTTGTTGTTTACTAAGGCAGCAACATTGGGAAACAGCTGTTCGGCATAGAATACAAAGCCATCGGCAATAGCAACATCCCTTGGTACAATATCTGTAGCGCTAGCCACCGACTGCAACTGATTAAGCGAATCAATACGATAACTCAATCTACCGCTATTGTAGGCGGCAATATGGATATAGCCAGCGTCAATAGCCACATCTTTAAGATTGCTAAGATTAGCTGAATCGATTCGCTGAGGGAGTTGTTGCGGGTCGCTAATATCAAATAACATCAGTGCGGAACCACTCACAGCCACCAGATGATTATTTTCAACTGCTATGCCTTTAACATCTCTTAGTCCTGTGATTAAACCCACTGTAAAAAGATTGTCGGGGTTGGCAATATTGATGATGGCAATGCCGCCAGTGCCATCGGCAAGGTAGGCAAAATCCCCCTGTAGGGCCAGATCTTGGGCAATACCTGCGGTGTCTATCAGCGATAGCTTTTGCGGTGCGCTGGGCGTGGAAATATCCATTACTACTAACCCATTGCGACCATCGGCAATATACAGACGGTTGCCGCGTGCCTTGATATCAATTGCCGTGCCCGCAGTATCTAGTGCGGCAATAATTCTGGGTTTGGTTGGATCTGCAATATCGACAACCTGCACCCCTGAGGCGCCAGCGGCAATATAAGCATAGTCCCCCTGAACATCGACATTATTGGCATAGCCGGGAATAGCAATAGCTGACACCGCCACTGGATCAAAGGTATTGACCTCTACCTCTACAACCTGAGACTCGCCACCATTGGTAATGGTAATTTGGGTTTTACCGGCAACGCCGGCAAATACCTGACCGAGGTTGCTGGAAAAGCTGGCGATATTAAGATCAGCAGATTGATAGTTGGTGGCGCTGGCATTGGTCAGATCGATCTCACTGCCATCTAGCATATGCCCAGTTACCCTAAGCTGGGCAGTGGATTCGGTATCAATGGTATTGTAGGTTAACGATAGGTTTTGCGGGCTGACGCTAATGGCATTAAGGGCATTGGCAAAATCACCACTTTTGGCATCGCCCGGATCTGTTCCAGTGAGTATCTCAAGTGCATCGCCAATACCGTCATTATCCGAGTCAGCCAACAGCGCATTGGTTATAAAACCATCTTCGCCCTCTTGTAATTCTTCGCTATCGCTAATGCCATCGCCATCGGTATCGGCTTGGTTAATATCTGTGCCGGCATTGTATTCCTCTAGGGCGGTTAGGCCGTCGCCGTCTCTGTCCTCTAGGGCATCCACAGCATCCGCAGGGTTGAGGCCATTGGCGGTTTCATAACTATCGGGCAGACCATCGCCATCTAGATCGCCACTACTTTCTACCTGTACACGACGACTAACTAATACCCCATCTTTGCGCGCACTCACCAGCGCCAAACCATTGCCTCGAGCCACTAATAAACCGTCTTGGCTAACGGTTACCACAGCATTATTGGTCGAGCTGTAATTAATGCCCGAATCGCTGTGACTAATATCTTTTTTTGAACCATCGGTATAGGTAGCTTCGACAGAAAGCGACTGACTTTGACCAACGGTTGTTAGCTTGACGGGTAAAGTAGATGAAAAATTAAGCTCAACTGGGATTGGGTCTAGCTTCTCAAATTTAATCTCACCAATCTGATTTTTTCGGTTGCTGGTGATAGCAAAATAATCGCTCTGCCCAGAAACAGTTCTACCATCTTTGGTTTGGCAGGTGGCGCGGGCGCGAACTTGACCCATATTGGACGGCACATTGGTTAAAAACCATTTGCCCTGCGCATCCACTTGCACCGTGCGATTAAGAATATTAATTACACAGTTATCATTTAATGTGGTGGCGGTGATACTGGGTACCGTTGCCAAAGCTATTAAGCCTATAATCCATTGTGCTGTCTTGTTCATTCCCTTGTACCTTTGTTCGTCCTTTTGCCGTGCTTTGTCCCTATTTACTCCAACCCCATTTAGATTCCCTTTTAGATCACTTTTTAACCTTGGTATTCCCCGTAGGTTGCGGTTTGCCCATCGTCGCCCTATCACCAACCTGAACCAACAGCCGTTGGATATACGCTTTTTCCAAATCTAAATCGATTGTAGATTTGTCATCTGCTTTTTTGGGTATAGACTCTATATCTGAACTTTTGGGCAGAATACGAATGGGTATGGTGAATGATGATTCTATTTTCGACGATGCTGAAAAGTAACTGACTATCAAATTCACCCTGTTTTTGTGCCACACCAACATTGCTAGTTCCCTACCTTTTTTAACCCCTCTTGTGTATGCCGAAGGTTTGCCAAATTTGGCCAAAATATCTATCAATGCATATTCTTGTTCATGGATAGAATTAAACTTCTTAAATATTCCCATGCTATTCAAAACTGGCGCATCATCAGAAAAACCATACATAACGACACTACCTTTTACGTCGTAACTTCCACTCACTAAAATCTTAGGATAATCAATATCCTCTGGGTTTGGCATCAACCCTTCTATGCCAGCATCCTTACCTAGTATTACCGACTGTGACATTCCGAGACGAATATCCTTAAATCCTACATCCCCATTGCCATCCTCAAAAATGGGTATGGTGCGATAAGATTTTGAGTAAGTATTTAACTTGCTATGATTGCCAGTGATTGGCTCAGCAGTTGCAGGATTAAATATGCAAAGCGCAAAAATAAATAAGGTATTGGCAATATTCGCCCTGATGCCATTAGTAGATTTTTCACGCAATCTGCGGTTGGGTTGGGTTGG
>JAQWMF010000007.1 GCA_029246925.1 Porticoccaceae bacterium | reverse complement strand
CGGCTATGTGTTGCGCCGCATTATTCGTCGTGCTTTACGCCATGGCCATAAGCTCGGTGCAAAAGGTGTATTTTTCCATAATTTAGTGGCGCCCCTCGGTGAAGTAATGGGCGAAGCCTATCCAGAGCTTATAGAAAAAGGCGATCTAATAGCTCAATCCATTAAAGCTGAGGAAGAGCAGTTTGCCAGAACTCTTGATAAGGGGATGGGTGTTCTAGATTCAGCGCTTAAAGGTTTGCAAGGGGATATTCTTCCAGGTGAACTTATTTTCTTACTTTATGACACCTATGGATTTCCAACAGATTTAACCAACGATGTTGCCCGTGAAAGAGGCTATAGTCTCGATTTAGAGGGCTACGAACGTTGCATGGATCAACAGCGTGCAAGAGCGCGCTCAGCCAGCCAGTTCGATATAGATTACACCGATAGTATTCGATTAGAGGGCAGTACAGATTTTAGTGGCTACTCAAGTCTAGAGGAAACCGGAACTATTGTTGGACTCTACTCAGACGGTAAGCAAATTGAATCTGCCTCAGAGGGAATGACTGTTGCTGTGGCTTTGGACAAAACATCTTTCTATGCAGAGTCTGGTGGTCAGGTTGGTGATACAGGCTATCTGACCTGCGGTGATGCTAAAATTGAGATTCTCGACTGTAAAAAATCATCAGGTCATAACCTGCACATAGGGCGAGTGCTTTCAGGTGCGATCAATATCGGCGATCAAGTCAGCGCTCAGGTTGATAAAAATCTACGGCAGTGTATTGCCCTAAATCATTCTGCAACTCATTTAACTCATGAGGCATTGCGGCAAGTGCTGGGCGAGCATGTAACTCAAAAAGGCTCGCTAGTTGATAGTGAAAAATTGCGTTTTGACTTTTCTCATAACCAAGCTGTTACTGCGTCGCAAATTAGACAGATTGAGCAGAGGGTCAACCAAGAAATTTTGCGCAATACTGAAGTATTAACGCAGCTTATGTCTATTGATCAGGCAAAAGAGCAGGGCGCAATGGCATTGTTTGGTGAAAAATACAGCGATGAAGTTAGAGTTCTGTCCATGGGTGGAGATTTCTCGGTAGAACTTTGCGGTGGAACCCATGTTGAGCGAACTGGAGATATAGGTTTAATTAAAATTACCTCAGAGAGTAGTGTTGCATCCGGTGTGCGTCGTATAGAGGCTGTAACCGGTCAATTTGCACTCGCTTACTGTGAAAAAAACCAGGATACGGTTGAAGAAGTTGCTGGAATTGCAAAAGTAGCTAAGGCAAAGGTAACCGAAAAAGTTCGTCAGGTGATGGAAGAAAACCGTCGAATGCAAAAAGAAATTGCTCAGCTAAAACAAAAGCTAGCCAACTCTTCTGGCTCAGACTTAATGTCATCGGCACAAGAGATAAAAGGCATTACCGTATTATCAACAGTGGTTGACGGAGCAGATGCTAAAAGTCTAAAAACAATTGCAGATCAGGTACGTTCTAAGATAGAAAAAGGCGTATTTTTCTTAGTTGCCAAAGAAGGCGACAGGGCATCACTGGTTGCAGGTGTTACCAATAATCTTACCTCTGAACTTAAAGCCGGAGATTTAATGAAATATATTTCATCTCAGCTTAATGGAAAGGGCGGAGGTAGACCTGATATGGCAATGGGTGCAGCGTCTGAACTAAAAAATCTATCTCAAGCGCTTGAATCAGTAGCAGCATGGGTTGAGGACAACGTAGCCTAGATTTTAAAAAACTTCTTAACTTTACCTGCAAATTACTGTTTAATTCACGCCCTTAAAATATAGCGCGACACGTATGAGTTTAATTGTTCAAAAATATGGCGGCACCTCAGTGGGTTCGATAGAGCGTATCCAGGCGGTTGCTGCGCGGGTGGCAGAATCTCATAAACAAGGTGATCAGGTTGTAGTTGCAGTGTCAGCTATGAGTGGAGAAACCAATCGATTGATCGGCTTGGCTAAAGAAATTGATCAGCAGCCAGCGGCAAGAGAAATGGATGTTTTAGTCAGTACAGGTGAGCAAGTAACCATTGCTCTTTTGTGTATGGCCCTGCATAAAATTGGCATCGAAGCCAAATCTTATACGGGCAGTCAGGTACGAATTCTGACAGACAACTCTCATGGTAAAGCCAGAATTAAAGAAATAGATGGCCACAAAATACATAATGATCTCAATGCAGGTCGTGTGGTTGTAGTTGCAGGTTTTCAAGGTTCAGACGAAAACGGCAATATTACTACGCTTGGTCGCGGTGGCTCAGACACCACAGCAGTAGCCCTAGCGGCTGCACTAGAGGCTGATGAATGTCAGATCTATACAGATGTTGATGGGGTTTACACAACAGACCCCAGAGTTGTCACTGAAGCGCAGCGACTTGAAAAAATCACCTTTGAAGAAATGCTAGAAATGGCTAGTCAGGGTTCAAAGGTATTACAGATTCGCTCAGTAGAATTTGCGGGTAAATATAAGGTGCCTCTTCGCGTAAAATCTAGTTTCGAAGATGGTCCAGGCACATTAATTTCTTTAGAGGAAGATGATCTAATGGAAAAAGCAGTTGTATCAGGTATAGCATTTAATCGTGATGAGGCGAAACTTACCATTCGCGGCATTCCCGATCAGCCAGGCGTAGCCTATAAAGTTCTAGGCGCTATTAGCGATGCAAACATTGAAATTGATGTTATTGTGCAAAATGTTGCTAAGGATAATTCTGCTACCATTACTTTTACCGTTCATCGCAATGACCTCGCATCAGCCCACAAATTACTCAATCGGATTGGGCGAGATTTAGGCGCTATAGAAGTTGAAGCTGATGATGCTATTGCAAAGGTTTCTATTGTCGGTGTTGGCATGAGATCACACGCAGGCGTGGCGGCAAAAATGTTTGAAATATTGGCGGCAGAAAATATTAATATTCAACTAATTACTACGTCAGAGATTAAAATAGCAGTTGTGGTTGAAGAGCGTTATCTGGAGCTTGCTGTACGCACATTACACACTGGTTTTGGGCTTGATAAAACCAGTTAAAAACGTATAGGATTAGACGCAAAAAGATACAAAAAACTGTTAGCGTCGTAGAGTTTTATAGTGCTACAATAATTTCATCTTTAGGCCAGCTTTCTTCTGACCTTGTGCTAGTATTGAAAGATGTTGATGATAAATTATATTTAAGGGATTTTTAGGAGCTAATTATGTTAATTCTTACAAGAAGAGTAGGAGAAACTCTCGTTATCGGTGACGATGTTAATGTTACCGTATTAGGTGTAAGAGGGAATCAGGTTAGAATCGGCGTAAATGCACCCAAAGAAGTGGCAGTTCATAGAGAAGAAATCTATCAACGAATTCAAAACGAAAATGAATCTGCTAATTCATCATCTGACGATGAATAGTCTTTGAATTTTCTGTCGATGTGATATTATGCCGCCGCATATGTCGGTCGGTCTTCAGGTATAGCTTTATATTCCAACAATGACAAGTATTTAAGATTGCGTAAGTAATCATAATTTGCATATTAGAATACATTTTAGCTATCAATAAAGAAATCAAAGATTGACGCGCAATCTGGGAGCGTTTATCGATTGAGATAAAAATTCCAGAGTAAAAGTTTATGGTGAAGTGGCCGAGTGGCTGACAAGATTTCAATCTTGGGCGCCCAAAGGGCGATCTCGAAGAGACAAGAAGCGATAGCTTCGAAGCAACGCGCGACCTGGGAGCGTTTATCGATTGAGATAAAAATTCCAGAGTAAAAGTTTATGGTGAAGTGGCCGAGTGGCTGAAGGCGCTCCCCTGCTAAGGGAGTATACGTTAAGAGCGTATCGAGGGTTCGAATCCCTCCTTCACCGCCAAA
>JAQWMF010000006.1 GCA_029246925.1 Porticoccaceae bacterium | reverse complement strand
AGGCTTGCCAGTTTCTGCAGCTAATTCCTCGATTACACTGATAACGGTTTGCATTTCTTGGTGAGCAAATAGAACACCACCTAGCATAATATCTTCAGAAAGCTCTTTTGCTTCTGACTCAACCATTAATACTGCGTCTTTAGTACCTGCAACCACCATATCAAGGGCTGAGGTTTCAAGATCGCTGTAAGTTGGATTTAGAATATAGCCTTCCTCATCTGAGTAGCCTACACGCGCACCACCAACAGGACCATTAAATGGAATACCTGAAATAGAAAGTGCCGCTGAGGTACCAATCATTGCTGCTATATCTGGATCAATATCTTTTTCAGCAGAGATTACCGTACAGATAACCTGAACTTCATTTTTAAATCCATTAGGAAATAGCGGACGGATAGGACGATCAATTAGACGTGAAGTTAGAGTTTCTTTTTCACTAGGTCGAGCTTCGCGCTTGAAGAATCCACCAGGGATTTTACCCGCCGCATAAGCTTTCTCTTGGTAGTGAACGCCTAGCGGGAAGAAATCCATATCCGCTTTGGCAGTTTTTGCACCAACAACAGTACAAAGCACTGTGGTTTGATCGATTGAGCATAAAACAGCGCCTGTTGCCTGTCTGGCAACTCGACCTGTTTCAAGGGTTACGGTATGTTTACCGTATTGAAACGTTTTGATTACAGGGTTCATAGTTTTACCTTTTAATTTTCAAGTTTGACCTGAATCTCTGTCATTTTTTATGCTGCTCGGGTTACTTATAGCCACCTAGTTAGATGGCTATAAGTAACTCGATCAGCTGTTATCTGACATATTTCAGGGTATTTTATGTAAATTACTTGGGATTGCGGCCCAGCATCTGAACACTGAGCCGCACACCTAAGTGACTACCTACGTAGACCAAGCTTTTTAATCACAGCGCTGTAACGCTCTGCTTTATTTGCTTTTAGATAATCTAGCAATTTACGACGTTGATTAACCATACGAATAAGCCCACGACGGGAATGGTTATCTTTTTTGTGATCGCCGAAATGGTCCTGAAGCTTGTTGATGTTTTCAGTTAACAATGCAACCTGAACTTCTGGGGAGCCTGTATCATTTTCCCCTTGCCCGTATTCTGCTACGATTTTTGCTTTCTCTTCTGCACTTAGTGCCATAGTCATTACTCCAATATGCAATGATTGAATTCAGGATGCCCGTGCATAATTACAGACAACCTACCTATTTACCGACTAATTTAGTCGATAGCTTGAGCGGCCATTTGGCCATTCTCAAATTCTTTACGAGAGTTCCTAATTATAAGATTAGGTATCCTCAACAATTAATCGCTTAGGGGCTATTTTGCCATCTTCAGTGATAGTTCCTATACCTAGAAATGTACCACCTTCACGAAAGACGCGCACTATATCGCCTTCTTGCCCCTGGCGAAAGGCTTTATTTGAGGTTATTGCCTGGCCCAACTGAAAATATCCTGCCATAACCTGATCAATGGCCACAGCTGGATAATCACTAACCGGTGTATCAACTGGCTTGAGTAGTTGATCTAACTCTGCAGTGCCCTGCTCTCTGAGCTTTTCTAGCTCGTCGAGGGATACTGTTTGGCTCTCATCAAAAGGGCCTGCCTTAAAACGATGCAGTGCGCTCACATGGGCACCACAGCCTAGAGAAGCGCCTAGATCTTCCGCTAGCGTTCTAATGTAGGTCCCCTTACTGCAATGAACCTCAACATCGACCTCAGGGTTAACACCCGGCCTAAAATCCATTATCTGATAATCAAAGATTGTTATCTGACGTGCGGGGCGATCTATTTCAATACCCTGCCTAGCTAATTTATAAAGCGGTTGGCCGTTATGCTTTAAGGCTGAGTACATCGAAGGTATCTGATCTATCTCTCCCTGAAAATCCTTTATTTTCTCTTGAACCTGCTGTCTGGTGATTTTCGATGCATCTTGCTGCGAAATAATCTCACCCTCGCTATCGCCAGTGGCGGTACTTATGCCAAAGGTATAGGTACTTCGATAGTATTTATCTGAATTAAGTAGGTACTGGCTAAATTTGGTTGCCTCACCAAAACACAGGGGAAGCACTCCGGAAGCCAATGGATCAAGCGCGCCTGTGTGGCCTGCTCTATTGGCATCAAACAACCATCTGACTTTTTGCAATACTTTGTTTGACGTCAATCCAATAGGTTTATTTAGGAGCAGGACTCCGTTGACTGATCGACCAGATTTGCGACGACGTCCCAAATTTAGGATTCCTCTTGATTGCTTTTATTGGAGGATATAGCTAAATCAATAAGGGCATCAAGATGCTGACTGCGCTGGCCGGTTTCGTCATAGAAAAAATTTAACTTTGGCGTGGCACGCAATGCAATACTGGAAGACAGTAATTTGCGAAGATAGCCCGCCGCGCCATTAAGCGCATCGAGCCCTTCTTTAATTTGCTCAGAAGTGCGCTCACCCACAAAGGCAACATAGACTTTGGCAATCGCGAGATCACGGGTAACTGTTACATCGGTAACACTGAGCATACCCACTCGCGGGTCGCGAACATGCTGACGAATCAAGGATGCTAGTTCTTTTTGAACTGCATCTGAAACGCGCTCAGATCTGGTAAATTCTCTTGGCATCTATCTAGCGCTC
>JAQWMF010000005.1 GCA_029246925.1 Porticoccaceae bacterium | reverse complement strand
AGTGGTTAAAGGTGATGGGCGAGTTGAAGTGATTAGTGCGGCATCAATTATTGCCAAGGTGGTGCGCGATAGAGAAATGGTAGCGTTTGAGGCTAAATACCCAGGTTACGGCTTTGCCAAAAATAAAGGCTATGGCACGGCACAGCATATGGAAGCCTTAAAACGCTTAGGGGCAACCGCGATTCATCGAAGATCATTTGCGCCAGTGAGTGATTATTTGAAGCCTGAGCAACAGGCATTATTGTAATTAAAAAACCTTCATTATCCTTTTTTCACAGCTACTATCTTTGTGAAAACCCCTAGCTACTAAGTTATATTTTTTTGAATAGATTTTCCCATTTGGCTTATTTGACCTTGTATTAATTATATAATCTGCTAGTTTTACAATACATATCGCCTTGCAGGCAGTTAATGAGGACGGATCCTCTATTAGACTTATGCAAGGGTTAAAGCTTTAATAGACAAGGATGCCGATGCTTTTCGCCTTACCAATTCCACCGTTAGTAACCGGTGGCATCTCAAAATATCAGAAAGCTGTAGTTGT
This sequence comes from Porticoccaceae bacterium, assembly GCA_029246925.1. Classification (GTDB taxonomy): domain Bacteria; phylum Pseudomonadota; class Gammaproteobacteria; order Pseudomonadales; family Porticoccaceae; genus HTCC2207. Next base: position 8,393 of record JAQWMF010000005.1, on the reverse strand, counting down.
TTCGGCTGGTTTCCTTGTTCTTCTATTTTCAGCCTTATGGGTTCCTTCTTGGGGCTTGTCTGCTGTAGATATTTTCAATCTAACATAGCATCGTCAGGTGTCACCGATTTGGTGACGTCGTACAGGTTTTATTGTTGCTGTTTTTTAATCGCCCGCAAGGGAATAGCTTATAAGGTATTTTATATATGGAACAGGGTAATTTTTATTTAAAGACTAAACTGCGCTTAATATCGCAATTGGCCATGGCTTTATTGCTTAGCTTGCTAGCCCACAATGCTTTTGCTGGAACTATTGGTACCAAGGGTTCTTGGAGCTCATCAGGGGGGCAAAGTATTTATAATATGAGCAATCCTCGCTACAGCTTTACACTTGATGTTGGAGGTGATGTAGAAATCATACTTGCCAATAAAACCAATGATTGTCATGCCGATCCCTACCTCTATTTATTAGATAGTGATGGTAAACAGCACGATTTTAATGATGACTGGAACTACGACCCCACTGGTACAGGGATCAGTTTTTGTAATACCAATTCACGCATTACTAGGCACCTACCCAAGGGTGAATATCTGTTAGTGGCTGCTACCTATAGGCCCGGCGAATCAGGGAACTTTTCCCTTTCGATGACAGGTTTTGGAGTTAACAAACTCACTTTAGAGGAGCCCCAACTGAGAGGCATCAAAATCCCATCACTAAAGGTTATTGATACATGGCAGGGTTCTGCTGGTCAACAGCTGGATTATGAAAAAAATCCAAGCTATATCTTTAAGGTGCTCAAACCCGGAATAATAGATATTAGACTTGAAAATCAAACCAAAGATTGTCAGGCCGACCCCTATCTCTATTTACTGGATAAAAATGGTAAACAGATTGACTATAACGATGACTGGAGGTATGACCCCGAAGATCCAAATATGACCAGTTATTGCATAACCAACTCGCGTATTATTATGTGGCTTTCAGTAGGTGAATATCAGCTGATGGCTGCCACCTATTGGCCCGACCAGTCGGGTAGCTTTGTGCTAAGTTTAAAGGGTGACACAGGTGCCTTATCACCTATGACCAAAATTCGCACTGGTTATTGGGGAGCCTCAGGCTCAGGGGGGCTTGATCCTCAGAGCGCTGGTAATCCGCGTTTCGATTTTAGACTATTGGAACCGGGTTTGGTCAGTATTGATCTTATTTCTTCAGAGGCTGACACCTATTTATATCTACTTGGTAGTGATCAAACTCTACAAAAAGATGATAATGGTGGTGATAGAACCAATTCCCGCGTTGAAGTTTTTCTACCAGCGGGCACCTACAGCTTGGTTGCCGCCACTAACTACCAGAAACAGCAAGGTTATTTTAAACTATCGGCAACATTGGAGGGACAGCAGGGTGGTTTTTATTGGCTTAAAGGTGGGTCGGCTTTGGATTCAACCCAAGTTAGATTTATAAAAACTAAACATAACCCAAAGCCCATCGTAATTGAGACTGATCCGAGTTACTCGGCATTTATAAAAGAATATATAGTGTCAGACCAACCCCAGCCCGATAATGGATTTGGCGGCACTTTAAGCTGGAAAGAAATCGACTGGTGGTGGTATTGGTGGCCTGACAATAAAATCGGCTATGTACATTCAATGGTCCCTAACAATTTTCGCGGCACTTCACAAATCTATCTTCACCTTAAAGACAGTGATGGGTATATTAAATCCTATCCACTTTAATTGATATATCAATATCGGTTGCCAATTTCAGGTCTATCAATTAACAATCATGCGAGCTATACCAATTATCGAAATGTTAATCTTCAATTTGAAGTGACTGGGAATAGCTCTATTGCTTCGTATCTAATAGAAGAAATAGGTAGTAATGGCCAAGTAATGAAGCGTTCAGGCTGGGCTGATTATTTTGGGGCTGCAGGCACTCCTAGTATTTCCTATAGACTAGCCAGTGGTGATGGCCCAAGGACATTGCGACTTAAGTTAAGAGATAAAGATGGCTATGAATTGCGCTCTGTGGATTCTGCAACGATTACCCTAGATACACAGCGGCCAGCTATTAGCCTTAAAGGCAATGCTACTGAGTCAATTATGCAGGGTCAGGCCTACACAGATGCAGGTGCTACCGCCAGCGATAATATAGATGGCAATATTAGCTCGCAGATTCAGGTAGTAAATTCGTTCAATATCAATCAGTTGGGGACTTATACAGTTACCTACAACATTGTGGATAGGGCGGGCAATAACGCACCGCAGGTAACCCGCGAGGTTAAGGTGGTCGATAAAAATCCCGCCAGTGATTACATTATAAAGTAGTAATTACTATATAAAAATGCAAATCTATTATGAATGGTTTTTCTTGTGGTCGATTTTCTTAAGAAAAAAATCCTCGCCAAAGACGACACATTAAGGCTTTATGATAGTTATAAAAAAGAATAGAAAATATATTGTTACTTAGGGTTGAGTTAAGCCTCTCAAGTCTATAAATTGAGGGCAATAGATATTGATTAGTTTTGAACTTTAAGTACTGTCCTATGACTACTGAATTTGTCCATCTTCGCCTGCATTCCGAGTACTCATTGGTTGATGGGCTTGTGCGCATAAAACCCTTGGCAAAAAAAGTGGCTGAAATGGGTATGCCGGCTGTAGCGCTGACAGATTTTAATAACTTCTTTGGCCTTATTAAATTTTATAAAGCGGTGCAGGGTTGTGGTGTTAAGCCTATTCTGGGTGCTGATGTTTTACTGTCAGCCCAAGACGAAGGGGCAGTATCGCAGTTGGTACTATTAGCCGCTGATTTAACTGGCTATAGAAATCTCACTCAGCTTATTTCTCGCGCTTATCTCGAAGGTCAGCGTCAGTCAATACCCATCATCGATAAGTCATGGCTCTCTTCGCATAACGAGGGCTTAATCGCACTTTCTGGAGGTCGCCAAGGCGAAGTTGGTGTAGCACTGGTTTCAGGGCGTTTTGCCGAAGCAGAAGGCGCTCTGCGTGAAATGATGGGTTTATTCCCCAATCGTTTTTATCTGGAGTTGCAGCGCACCAATCGTCCCGATGAAGAAGATTATATTCATTCTGCAGTGAGTTTGGCCCAACAATGTGACTGTCCGGTAGTGGCCACCAACGATGTACGTTTTATTGAATCAAGCGAGTTTGAAGCTCATGAGGCAAGAGTTTGTATTTATGAGGGGCGAGCGCTGGATGATCCTCGTCGTGAACGACGTTATTCGGAGACCCAGTATTTAAAAACCCCCGAGGAAATGGCAGAGCTGTTTAGTGATATCCCAGAGGCCCTAGAAAACACTGTCGAAATCGCCAAGCGCTGTAATGTCGATCTTACCTTTGGCGAATACTTCTTACCGGATTATCCAATTCCTGAGGGTATGACCATTGATGAGTTCCTAATTCAGGTTTCTGAAGAAGGGCTTGAGCAGCGCTTAGCTAGCTTATTTGACACAACTTCCGAGGACTATCCAGCCACCCGCGAAAGTTATTACCAGCGGCTTAAGTTCGAGTTAGATATTATTATTCAAATGGGCTTTCCTGGTTATTTTCTGATCGTGATGGACTTTATTCGTTGGTCTAAAGATAACAAGATTCCGGTAGGTCCGGGTCGAGGTTCTGGTGCCGGTTCATTGGTGGCCTATGCTTTAAAAATTACTGATTTAGACCCTATAGAATACGACTTACTTTTTGAGCGATTCCTTAATCCAGAGCGAGTATCCATGCCCGATTTCGATATCGACTTCTGTATGGAAGGTCGGGATAAGGTAATCGCCTATGTTGCCGAGCGCTATGGCCGCAATGCCGTATCACAGATTGTGACCTTTGGAACCATGGCCGCCAAGGCGGTGGTGCGTGATGTGGCGCGGGTTCAGGGTAAATCTTATGGGCTGGCAGACAAGCTGTCTAAGATGATTCCGTTTGAAGTGGGTATGACTCTCGAAAAAGCGGTCGAAGAAGAAGACGCTCTAAAGGAATTTTTAAAGCAAGATGATGAGGCCTCAGAAATATGGTCTATGGCACTTCAACTTGAAGGTATTTCCAGAAACTGCGGCAAGCATGCCGGTGGCGTGGTTATTGCCCCCACCGAAATTACCGATTTTTCCCCGATCTATTGCGATGATACGGGTTCGGGTGTGGTAACCCAATTTGATAAAAATGATGTCGAAGAAGCGGGACTGATTAAGTTCGATTTCCTCGGCCTGCGAACATTGACCATTATTGATTGGGCGGTGCAGATGATCAACAAGGATCGTGCCGCCAATAGCGAAGATTTACTCAATATAGAACATATTCCCTTAGACGATGAAAAAACCTTCCAATTAATGCAGCGAGCCGAGACAACCGCAGTATTCCAGTTGGAGTCACGGGGCATGAAAGAGCTAATTAAAAAGCTTGGGCCTGACCGCTTTGAAGATATTGTGGCACTGGTGGCGCTATTTAGACCAGGACCTTTGCAGTCGGGCATGGTCGATGATTTTATCAATCGAAAAAAAGGCCGAGCCGAGGTTAGCTATCCCCACTCACAATATCAGCATGAATGTCTTAAGCCGGCACTAGAGCCAACTTACGGTATTATTCTGTACCAAGAGCAGGTGATGCAAATCGCTCAGGAAATGGGTGGTTACACGTTGGGCGGTGCAGATTTATTGCGTCGTGCGATGGGTAAAAAGAATGCCGATGAGATGGCTAAGCAAAGGGAATTATTTGTTACCGGTGCTATTGAAAAAGGTCACAGTGAGGCATTGGCATCTAATATCTTTGATTTGATGGAAAAATTTGCCGGTTATGGCTTTAACAAATCGCACTCAGCCGCCTATGCCCTAGTGGCCTATCAAACGGGCTGGTTAAAAACCCATTATCCGGCTGAATTTATGGCCGCTACTATGTCGTCGGATATGGATAAGACCGATAAGGTAGTGACCTTTATTGATGAATGTCGATCGATGGAATTGGATCTATTGCCGCCAGATGTGAACCGTGGTCGATACCAGTTTAGTGTTGGCGATGAGGGTCAGGTAATCTATGGTCTGGGTGCAATTAAAGGGCTTGGCGAAGGCCCTATTGAAAATATTATTCAATCCAGAGAGCAGGGCGGAGCCTTTACCGATCTATTTGATTTTTGTGCCAGAGTCGATGGAAGAAAAGTCAATAAAAGGGCGATTGAAGCTTTGATTCGCAGTGGTGCGCTGGATGAAATTGGCCCTGAGGGTGAAATAGGTTATCGCCGAGCGGTTATGCTTGCCGCTATGGATCAGGCGCTTAAAATGGCCGAGCAACAGGCGCGCGATGTCAGCAGTGGTATGACGGATTTATTTGGTGGTGCCATGGTTGAAAGCAAGCAACAAAATCCCTATGAAAGTTTCCAATCTATCAAACCTTTCACCGTTCGAGAGCGCTTGGGTGGTGAAAAAGATACCCTAGGTCTCTATCTTACTGGACACCCGATTGATGAGTATGAAGATGAATTAAAACATATGCTACCTCAGCGTATTGTTGATCTTCGTTCAGATAAAGAAAAATCCATTGTTTACGGCATGGTGGTTGGTATGCGGGTGCTAAAAAATAAGCGTGGTGATAGTTTTGCCTTTATTACTCTAGACGATAAAAGTGGTCGTTTAGAATTATCTGTATGGGCTGAGCAGTTCGATATTTATCGAAATATCCTCAATAAAGACGCCTTGCTTGTGGTTAAAGGGGCTGTGTCCGAGGATAGCTATACGGGCGGGTTAAAAATGGTAGCCGAATCAATTCAGTCAATCTACGAAGCTCGCTGTAGTAAACTAGAAAAACTAAGAATATCCGTAGCTAAAGCAGATATAGGTAATGGTTGGGTGGCTGATTTTCACAATTCGCTCAATGACTACAAAGATGGCTCATGCCCAGTGGTGTTAGATTACTCTCATCCAACAGCGGTAGGGCAGTTTACCCTTGGCAAGCAATGGCTAGTCCAGCCCAAAGACGAACTAATTACCCGGTTAAAAGATCAATTTGGTAATGCTAATGTCAATTTAGACTACGGTTAACAGTATTTTTTACCTATTGAATCATTAACTATGGGTAAATATATAAAACTGGGCTAGCGATAATCGCAGTAGAAGTTTAAAATAGCGCATTGCAAAATAACTGCCCTAGGCCAACAGAGACAGAGTACCGCATGAATTTAAATTATTTATCTTTTGAACAGCCGATTGCTGACTTAGAAGGAAAAATTGAAGAACTACAGTTGGTTGGCAACGATAGCGATATCAATATAGCTGAAGAAATTTCAAAATTGCGTGAAAAGTCGCGCAAGCTCACGCAGGGTATCTATTCAAAGTTAACGCCTTGGGAAGTGGTGCAGGTAGCACGACACCCACAAAGACCCTATGCCCTAGACTACATTCAACGTATCTTTACCGACTGGGAAGAAATGCATGGCGATCGCCACTTTGGTGATGACAGCGCAATCGTTGGTGGTGTAGCGCGACTAAACGGTAAGCCAGTCATGGTCATTGGTGAAGAAAAAGGCCGTGGCGTTAATGAAAAAGTGATGCGTAACTTTGGTATGCCCAAGGCAGAGGGTTATCGTAAAGCATTGCGTTTAATGGAATTAGCAGAGCGTTTTAATCTTCCCGTAATTACCCTAATTGATACCCCAGGAGCCTATCCGGGTATCGACTCTGAAGAGCGCAATATCTCAGAATCCATCGCGCAAAATCTCGCGGTTATGTCGCGTCTAAAAACCCCGATTATCTGCACCGTTATCGGTGAGGGTAGTTCTGGTGGTGCACTGGCTATTGGTGTCGGCGATAGACTCAATATGCTGCAATACAGCACTTACTTTGTGATTTCTCCCGAGGGCTGTGCCAATATTATCTGGAAAACCAGCGAAAAAGCCCCGCAGGCGGCAGAAGCCATGGGTGTAACCTCAGATAATCTTGAGCAATTAGGTATTGTTGATGAGACTATTCCTGAGCCGCTAGGTGGTGCCCATCGTGATATAGATACCATGAGTGAAAATATCAAGCAGCATCTAACGGGCCAGCTCGAAACATTACAAAATATCCCAGTAGACCAGTTGCTAGAGCAGCGTTACCAGCGACTCATGTCATACGGCAACTAGATTCTAGTTACCCATCTTTTAGTAACGATATCGCCGCCAATGCCTCTGGGTCATTAGACTTAAGCTTGTTGGCGATATGGTGCTGAAAGAAATAATGGAAGTCTTTATTCTTATCCGCCGCATACAGACATTCGTCACCGGGTAGCACCGGCGTGTTGACCATTTCAGATTCATTGGCAATCATGGCTTCAATAGTGCCATTATTTAATAGCCGCCAACTCACCACTTCTTTTAATGTAATACTAGAAAATCCATCGTCCGATAAAACTGCATGGGTACCAATAGTATCTGGTACCTCTTGAATGACATCCTGCTCAGAATCACATTGATAATCATAATAATCAGCCGCAGTTTCAAGTTCGACCACCTTATGCAAGGGAGCGGTAAAAAATAGCTCATCCACACCCTGATCAAAATAGCCTTGCCACTGGCCATTCAGCGGATCATTTATTTCATCACAGGCGACAAGATCATCTAGCCAAGGCACTAGGCCGATAACTTCGCCATTGGTTCTAAGCCCCCAAGCTAAAACTCTTACCGAAAAAAGCTTATCGGAGTTTTGAGTGTTGCTATAGAGCATTTCTAAGCCGTCAAGTTCCGGCGCGATACGAATTATTTTATTGTCAGAAAGTTCAGAAATTGGCTTGCGAGTGAAGATATCTATTACATTGTCCACAGGGTGATCAATGGCGTGGTTAGACATGGATACATCTCCTTCTGGTAGTCGATGGTCGAAACAGCTAACACTATATAAGGTACTCCAGAATTGAATAAAGCACAATAGTTTGTGCTTTATTAATTATACTTATTTAAAAAGATAATTTTTAGTTAGTAATATTTAATTTCTATGGCAAGACATTAACTGGCTTAATTAGGATTTAGAATAACTTTAGTTTGTAAAAATAACTAAATAGAAATGACCTGAAGATGAAAAACTACAATCACTATCAATAATGCCTACCATATCATCATTGAATGTGTTTTTTAATGATTCACAAAGTGAAGAGTTTTTAAATGGTCCATATATTAAACGAGCATAATTAACAGAAGTTACAGGGGTAGTCGCAGCGAATAAACTAGTACCAGCTAGAGAAAATCCACTAGAACTAGAACTTGAAGTAGCCGCAGTAGCATTGGTCTTTGCACTGCCTGCATAAAAATTTAAACCATCAACACTCGCTACTGTTGGAAGATCACTCGAAGTAATGTTGACTATATCTTTGCTTACTTTTATTTTATTCCATTGTTGTAATACATCAGCTAACTCATATTGAACTTTAAGCTGGTTATTTTGA
>JAQWMF010000004.1 GCA_029246925.1 Porticoccaceae bacterium | reverse complement strand
GTGCTAACCAAACTTGAACTTAACTCCTAACTATTGAGAGCGCAGGATGGATATTCGTAAAGTTAAAAAATTAATCGAATTATTAGAGCAATCTAATATTAATGAATTAGAAATTAATGAGGGTGATGAGTCCGTACGCATCAGTCGCGGCGGAACCGCTGTGGCCTATGCTCCCGCTCCTGCTCCTATAGCGGCAGCAGCCCCCGCTCCGGCAGTCGCACCAATTGCCGCTGAAGCCTCTGCGCCAGAAATCGAAGAAATTGCTGGGCACGCAGTTAAATCGCCTATGGTTGGCACCTTTTATGCGTCACCTGCTCCGGGATCACCTGCATTTGTTTCTGTAGGCCAAACAGTCGCTGCCGGCGATGTAGTTTGTATCATTGAAGCAATGAAGATGATGAACCAAATCGAAGCTGACAAAGCCGGCACCATTGGCGCTATTTTGATCGAAGACGGCGAAGCCGTAGAGTTCGATCAACCTATAGTTACTATTGTTTAATCGCTGCTAGGAACTGTAATATGCTGGATAAAGTGCTTATCGCCAACCGTGGCGAAATTGCCCTGAGAATACTTCGCGCCTGTAAGGAGCTTGGTATTCAAACCGTGGCCGTTCACTCCAAAATCGATGCCGAACTCAAACATGTGAAGCTAGCTGATCAGGCCGTCTGTATTGGACCCAACCCTTCACCGCAAAGCTATCTTAACGTCCCCGCTATTATTAGCGCCATGGAAGTAACTGGCGCTCAGGCCGTTCACCCTGGCTATGGCTTCTTGGCAGAAAACGCTGACTTTGCAGAGCAGGTGGAAAATAGTGGCTTTACCTTTATTGGGCCTAAGGCAGAAACTATTCGCACCATGGGTGATAAAGTAGCCGCTATTCAATCTATGAAAGCCGCGGGTGTACCCACCGTGCCCGGCTCAGATGGCCCATTATCTGAAGACCCTGACGAATTGCGCGCCACAGCACAACGCATTGGCTATCCAGTGATCGTTAAAGCTGCCGCTGGCGGTGGTGGTCGCGGTATGCGGGTTGTGAAGAATAAAGAAAGCCTAATTAACTCCGTAGCTATTACCAAGACCGAGGCAGCAGCAGCCTTCGGTGATGGCACCGTGTATATGGAAAAATTCCTGCAAAACCCCCGCCATGTGGAAGTGCAAATACTGTCCGACGGTCAGGGCAATGCGATCCATTTGGGCGACCGCGATTGCTCACTGCAACGTCGTCACCAAAAAGTCATCGAAGAGGCGCCAGCACCGGGTATCCCTGAAGAGGCACGCCAAGCGGTATTTGAAAGCTGTGTTAATGCTTGCGTACAGATGAACTATCGCGGCGCCGGTACTTTCGAGTTTTTATATGAAGATGGTAAATACTATTTTATCGAGATGAATACGCGGGTTCAGGTTGAACATCCAGTTTCAGAGATGATCACTGGTGTCGACATCATTAAAGAGCAGTTAACCATTGCAGGCGGGCAACCGCTGAGCACTAAACAGGAAGACATTATTTTTCGCGGCCACTCCTTTGAGTGCCGAATCAATGCTGAAGACCCCAAATCTTTCTTGCCCCAACCCGGCACTATTAAGGCGTACCACGCCCCCGGTGGCAATGGGGTAAGGGTGGATTCTCATATTTATAATGGTTACAGCGTACCGCCCAACTATGACTCGATGATTGGCAAGATTATTACCTATGGTCGCGATAGAAATTCCGCCCTGTCGCGTATGCGCAATGCGCTGGACGAAATGATGATCGATGGTATTAAAACCAATATTGATCTTCATGCGGAGTTGGTGCGCGATGAGGCGTTTAAAAAAGGTGGCGTCAATATCCATTATCTAGAGAAAAAGCTCGGACTTTAATCGGTTTTTCCATAGGGCATTAATAATATAAGTGAGTGCTTACTATGGATTCAAGCAAGTGGATACAGCTAAATATTGAAGCAAACCCCCAGCAAACTGAACTTATTGAAGATGCGGTTCTGGATGCTGGGGCAGTTTCGGTTACCTTGCAAGATGCCGCAGACCAACCCATTTTAGAACCCGGCGTTGGCGAAACCCCACTGTGGGATAGCTGTATTCTGACAGCGCTTTTCCCCGCTTCAATCGACACCCCAACAACCGAGCAACAGATTCAAGCCTGTCTGCCATTCACTTTGCGCTCATCTTGGGAGCTAGTTGAAGAAAAAGACTGGTCCCAAGAATGGAAAAAACACTTTAAACCCATCGCTTGCAGTGATGGACGGCTATGGATTTGCCCCAGTTGGATCGACGCTCCACAACCAGATGCGGTTAATCTGCGACTCGACCCTGGCCTTGCTTTCGGGACTGGCAGCCACCCCACCACCATGCTCTGTTTAAATTGGTTAGAAAAGCAACCTCTTGAAGGAAAAACAGTTATCGATTTTGGTTGTGGCTCAGGTATTTTGGGCATTGCTGCCCTTTTATTGGGCGCCGAGAAAGTCTGGGCCATAGATAATGACCCCCAAGCATTACTGGCCAGTCGCGATAATGCCCAGCGCAACGACATTGAAGATGAACGACTGATTACATTGCTTCCCGAGCAGATTCCACTGGATGCGAAAGCGGATATTATGGTTGCCAATATTCTTGCCAAACCGCTAATTGATTTAGCCGATCAAATAAGCGCACTTACTCTTGCCAAAGGTCAGCTTTGCCTCTCCGGCATACTCAGCCATCAAATTGATCAGGTTGTCGCCGCCTATTTACAGAATTTCGAGTTTGAGCCCGCTTCGCTTGAAGATGACTGGGTGCAGTTGGCGGCGACTAAGTTGAAGTAAAAACGGTAATCTCTATAAGCATGCCGTCAGTAAAAGTAAGCTTACCCAATTCCAAACTAAAAAATAGTATATCTATAGATCAATTGGTCTAAATTTATAGGGAATCTTGAATTAACCCTGATTGTATTAGGGACCTTTGCACGGATAAGTATTTTCAGGCAACACAAACGCTCATTTATACAGAGGGGTCTATTAAAAAGCATAGGATTGCTGTGATCACCTTAGGCAGGAAGCCAATTTGTATTTATCTGATACGCTGACAAAAATAGTCATATCCCTAGGCACTTTGGTCGCACTGGTAATTGTGGTGCTGACTGTTAAATTGATAGCTCCGCCTAAATTTTATCTTCCCCCTGCCGAAATAAATCCGAGCAATACAAACCATAAAAATCAAACCCCTATTATATTTAGCGAACAATCCCTCCAGTGGGGACTGATTGCTGCCCATCGGCAGAGCAGTAAAAAACTCACCGATATCCGCGAGATTACTGGCGGCGGCGCCTGCATCTTGGATGCCGATGGCGATGGCTGGGAAGATATTCTTATTATTGGTGGCAGTGGCGAACATCGCTTCTATGGCCGCTCAACCTGGTGGAGCAAATCCCATACCGGCAATAGCCTGTGGCGAAATAAACAGGGCAGGCAGTTTGAAGATATAACCCATACTGCGGCAATCCCAACCGCTAAATGGCCTATGGGCTGTGCCACCGCCGACGTTGACAATGATGGCGACAGGGATATTTTTATCACTAATATTGGCCCCAATCAGCTTTTGCTCAACGATGGCAACGGCAAATTTATCGATGGCTCGGCAATGGCAGGGCTAATCGACGACCCGAGCTGGTCAACCTCGGCGGCCATCGCCGACTACAATGCTGACGGTTTGATAGACATCTATGTCACCAACTACCTACAGTTTCACAAAGGCTCTCTTGTACTCGAACAGGGCAGCGGCTATGCAGGCTCACATAGCGCCTTTGATCCAAGCCTGTATGACAGTCAGACAAATCGCCTGTATACCAATAAAGGCGACCTAAAATTTGAGGAAAATGCCCTATCTTTAGGCGTAGAAGATAGCAATGGTCGCGGCCAATCGGCACTATGGCTTGATATTAATCAGGATAATCGCCCAGATTTGCTGGTGCTGAATAGTCGCGGCGCACCCAACCGCCTGTTTATCAATAACTCGACTTTAAACGCAGATAAACAAGATAAAATATTCCGCGAAGACACTGCAATATATAGAGTTGCCAGCGCTTCTGGGGCCCACAGTGCTGCCACTGGGGATATAGATAATGACGGCGATCTGGACATAGTCATCTCATCCCCAGCAGGGGCAGCACCAAAGTTATTACTCAATTCACATAGCGATTGGCAGCCCGAGGCAAACACCACCAGCAACCTATCGGATATGACTTGGGAGCTAGGTGTGGCCAGCAATGAAAGACTTTATCAGCATGGCTGGGGCGCTGTTATAGCCGATTTTAATAATGATTTTTATGCCGATCTTTTTATAGGCAACGGCGCACCGGTTGTGAATATGGATTCTCCGTACGCCACCGTAGCGCAGCCCGATAGCCTATGGATAAACCGCGGATCACGACAAACTGCAAACCCATACCCAAAACCATTTTCGCAGAGCGTTTTTACTGCTAATCAACCCTCACCAACGCGGGCTGTTGTCAGTGCTGATTTTAATCATGATGGCAAAATCGATCTGTTAACCACACAAAATAATGACTATGTTCGGTTGCTAATCAACCAATCGCCAGAGCAACAGGCTTGGATAGGCATCGAGTTGGATTCCCGCGATTATTCACCACTGGGTGCTCGCGTCCACTTAAAAGACACGGATTCAGTGACGGCAAAAAAATATTTCGCTAAATCTGGTTATCTCTCTCAGAGTAGTCACAGGCTACATTTTACGGTTGCCAACAATAAGCCCAGCGTAGATATTGAAGTTGACTGGCCCGATGGTCTGCGCACCCTGCATGCCAATCTAGACACCGGCCTGTACTGGCAACTCAAGCGCGACGGAACCCAGCGCGCTCTGCCTTCAAAAAAAACCACGCAAATTACAACAGATCCTCTAATGCCATTTTTTCTAGCACTGGATACCGAGGCACAAATGGCGTTTATTGAGTCCGCTCAGCGGTTTGTGGGCAGAAATAAATCCGACTGGCAAGCCGATGTTGCGAGCTTACTACAGGCTATCTTTGAGATAGGCGATCAACCATTAAAACTGGCAGTGATAGAGGCGACCTATCAGTTGTCGGGGAAATTGGCCCTACCCATTGTAAAAAAAGCATTGGATCAACCGCAAAAGCAACTAAGACTAAGCGCCGTTAAGGCAATAAAACACTTGGAGCAGGAACTATCCGCTCGCTGGCTAATCGAACGCACCACAGATAGCGACCCAGAGGTGCGCTGTGAGGTAGCTGCAACCTTTGAACATTTTTTTGCTGAAGAGGAAGCAGTGATAAAACATAAAAGATTGGGTATTCCCGCTCTGGTACGCCTGCTTGATGACCCAGATCAGACTGTGCAGATTTGCGCCATAAAGGCACTGGCAGAAGCAGAATCCTATCGCGCGGTGATGCCATTGGCACATAAACTTAGCCACAGTAAATCCGCCGACGTACGTATCAATAGCGCTCGCGCATTGGGACTTATTCGCCACCAAAGCGCCATCGATCCGCTACTGAAGGCAATGCAGCTGTTTCAGCAAGACAGTGTACTGATAGCCCATAGCCTAATTGCCTTAAAGCGGCTCAACTATGCCGAGCGGGACAGGTTATTGCACTCTTACCTCTACACTGACCCACAAAAAGCCATCGGACAACAGTTTGCTATTGCCACAGAACTGTTGTCAGGCGAGGGCGAGGCTGTTTTTAGTCGCAACACTGTACTCCGTCATTTTGCTGAAAACACGCAGGCATTAAAACAGCAGGCCTATCAAAGTGGCGAATGGGTAGTACCGACACTTAGGCTATTAGCTACATTACAATTACCCGAAGCAAAAACCTATCTCAAGCGCTATATCACTCATCCAGATAAACAGATAGCCGCGACATCACTAGAAATTCTAGCCCGTACCTACCAGCCTCAACAGGGCTTAGAAGCTTGGCATTTTTATCGGCAACCTGTGGCTGTACAACTGAACCTGCTTGGAGGTTTATTGGCCAACGGCTATCGAGCAAAAATTAACGATATGCAACGCCTAATGGCACAGTCGCAGACCCGTCAATTACTAATAACTCATATTCAACAGCAAGGCTCTGAACAACTGGCGGTATTAATAGGTGATATTGCAACTAACCATTGGGCGGCAGAACTTTTGCAACTCTGTATTGAGCAAAAAACCCCAATGCTAAAACCAACCCACAACTGGTTTACACAGGATAATATTAAAAAATACCCATTGATTTTGCAGGCGCTTGCCTGCTGGCTTAAAACACCCGCCACAAAAACCACCAGCCCACCTATAAATTGGCTAGTTTCACTACTGCACAAAGATAACCATCAGCAACAATTTGTGGCTTTACAAGCCTTGGCAAAACATCCCAGCCACAGTGCCGATCAGTGGCTTATCCGCATGATAAAAGACCGCTCACAACAACCCCTATTACGCCGCTACGCCTTAGAACAAGCCGTCAAATACAACAAAATCTATGGCTTGGAGCTGGCATTTACGCTGGCAAAAAAACCAAGTGCTATCCAAGTAGCAGCCATTGATTTAATTCAGACCTATGGCACAGCAAGTAAATACCGCGAAATATTAGTAGGGCGCGCACAAAACCCACAGCTAGCGGCAACCCAGCGCTGGCAGGCAATAGCCGCACTACTAAAACAAACCGACCACAGCATAATGGATTATCTGTCACCATGAAAAACCCTAAACAGCACAATGCGAGCCTTGTTTCTGTTGAAAAACGCCATAACTACTGGCTCTACACCAGTTACCTCAGCCTAATATTATCCGGCCTTATTACCTGGCTATGGCCTGTGCACAACATATTTAATCAATGGTTGACACTGATTCACAGTATTACTGGAATACTGTTTGTTGCCATTATGGTTATATTTACCCTTACCCACTTTAAGCGCACATTGGGTATGCGCAGAGCTGGATCCATGCTATCGGGGATCCTATTAATCGCACTGTTTGGCTACCTCAGCTACAGCGGACTGCGGATTATTTGGGTGGGCCGATTGGAATCCGAGGCGCACCTATTAAGCCATCATATTATTGTCGCCTGTGGCTCTGTGGTTGTTTTAATCGTCCACGGTCTTACACATATTTACTACCTGCAAAAAAGGAACCGAGGGCTAGCTAAAACCAGCGCCAGTGGTGAAAAAAAATCGTCTGCGTCGCATCCACAAGAGAGAACAGACTCCTTTCCAAGCCTGCCCAATAAACTAAAAACTGTGCCTATTATGGCCACCTTATATGTACTGGGGTTATCTTTAGGGCTCACATTTGTTTACAGCGCTACATACCAAAATAGCCCGACAGGCACAGCCGCAGTCGCCGACTACCAGTATTACGACCACAGCAAACACCCCTTTCGACCCAGTCAGACCGAAACTGAAGCATCGGCATTTATACAGCCAGCCTTTATTGCCGGATCGGAAACCTGTGCCGACTGCCACGGGCAGATTGCCAAACAATGGTATAGCTCCATGCACAAGCAGGCGGCCTCAGACCCCGCCTATGTGACCAATATCTCCCTGCTAGCCGACAACAAAGGCATGGTTGCCACCCGTTACTGTGAGGGTTGCCATGCCCCTGTCGCACTATTGACGGGGCAACTCTCAGAAGGGGGAACTCATGGCGGCATTGCTGACACCACCGCATTTAACGAAGGCATTAGCTGCCTTAGTTGCCACAATATATCCAAAGCCGTACACCTTAAAGGTGTCGCCAGCTACCAGTATTCCCCTCATCAGCCCTATTTATTTTATGCTAGCCAAAACAATATTCTAAAATCACTGCACCATTTTTTGCTACGTATTAAGCCACAGCAACATAAACGCGATATGAGTAGGGATGTTTTGCAGTCATCAGAACACTGCGCCACCTGCCATGTACAGTTTATGGATCGCGGTATGAATAACTGGGGCTGGGTCAAGATGCAAGACGAATACACCGCTTGGTTGCAAAGCCCATTCTCAAAACAGAGCCATCACAGTTTTGCCGAACAAACATTTACCCGCTGTCACGACTGCCATATGCCCCTAGTAAACAGCAAAGATCCATCGGCAAACCAATCGGGACAGGTGCGCGCTCATCACTTTCCCGGCGCCAATACCATGATGCCAACATTAAATGGCGATATAGATCAGCTACGGGCAACCGTTAAATTTTTGCAGAGCAATAAAATGCGCGTCAGTATAGAACCGCCCCACCGCCAAGACGCCACCCAATCAACACAGCATATAGATGAGTCACTGCGAGCCCAAACCGAAACACCAGCTTACTTCTACCTCAATGAAACAGCAAAAATTCGGGTGGTTGTGACCAATAGCGGCGTCGGGCATAACTTCCCAGGGGGTACCGTAGATATCAACCAAGCATGGCTAGAATTTGTGGTAAGCGATGCCAGTGGCGCGCTAATTTACCACAGTGGTTTTTTGCAGGATGACCTGCAAGTTGACCCCGAGGCCTATTTTTACCGCTCACAACCCATAGATCGCTTTGGCAACCAAATCTGGCAACACGATCTGTTTAATCGCGTCGGCGAAACCTACAAAAATGTTATTGCCGCCGGTGAATCAGATATTGTTAGCTACAATTTTTCAGTGCCAGCTTGGGTTCAAAGCCCCATAACCATCACAGCGGTGCTAAGGTACCGCAAATTTAACCAGCGCTATGCTAAATGGGCATTAAAAGAAAAATACCGCGAACTGCCGATTGTGGATATTGCCCGACACAG
>JAQWMF010000003.1 GCA_029246925.1 Porticoccaceae bacterium | reverse complement strand
AACCATACTGACTAGTGCGCCATTTTGGCGGCTGTGGGTCTCACCCTCTTTTAAAGGGCCGTAATGGTCGAAAACGCTAGTCATAATACCTGAGCCAGAGGTTAGAGTTAGGAAAGCGCCACGGAAGCCAATCAGCCCGCGAGAGGGGATTATAAATTCAAGACGCACACGGCCCTTGCCGTCGGGCTCCATGTTGGTCATTTCACCTTTGCGAATGCCTAGTTCTTCCATCACCGATCCCTGATGCTGTTCCTCCACATCGATAACAACCTGCTCATAGGGTTCCTGAACGGTGCCATCGACAATCTTAGTGACTACTTCTGGGCGAGAAACGCCCATTTCGAAACCTTCACGGCGCATTGTTTCAATCAATACTGAGAGGTGGAGTTCACCGCGTCCTGAAACAATAAATTTATCTGGGGAGTCGCCCTGCGTGACCCGCAGTGCTACGTTGTGAATCAGCTCTTGATCAAGACGGTCTTTAATATTTCTTGTGGTAACGTACTTTCCTTCCAAGCCAGCGAAAGGTGAGTTATTTACGATAAAGGTCATACTTACTGTCGGCTCATCAACACTGAGCGCTGGCAGAGATTCAATATTTTCCGGATCGCAAAGAGTGTCTGAGATACCAAGGTCATCGATGCCATTGATGCAAACGATATCGCCGGCTTCTGCTAACTCTGTTTCCACCTGATCAAGACCCAGATAGCCCTTAACGTTTAAAATCTTACCTTTGCGCTCTTTGCCATCTGCAGCTTTAACCACTACCTGCTGTCCTGGCTTCAATATGCCTCTGGTGATTCGGCCAACGCCGATAACACCAACATAGCTGTCATAGGCTAGTGCTGAAATCTGCATTTGGAATGCACCGCTAATATCAACCTTGGGAGAAGGGACATCAGTAGTGATCATTTCATATAGCGGAGTCATATCTTCCGCCATATTGTCAGCATCAGTTCCAGCGATACCGTTTAGCGCTGAAGCATAAATCACTGGAAAGTCGAGCTGTTCATCGGTAGCGCCAAGGCTGTCGAATAAATCAAATACCTGATCCATTACCCAATCTGGGCGAGCGCCAGGACGGTCTACCTTATTGATAACAACAATTGGACGCAAACCTTGCTCAAAGGCCTTAGAGGTTACAAATCGCGTTTGTGGCATGGGTCCGTCTACGGCGTCTACAAGGAGTAGTACCGAGTCAACCATAGAAAGTACTCGCTCAACTTCACCACCGAAATCAGCGTGACCAGGGGTATCTACAATATTGATGCGATAGTTATTCCAATTGATCGCAGTGTTCTTGGCGAGAATAGTAATACCGCGTTCTTTTTCCTGATCGTTAGAATCCATTAGTCTCTCGGAGCCAACGTCCTTGCGATCCAGAGTTCCTGATTGGCTCAGAAGTTTATCAACCAAGGTTGTTTTACCGTGATCTACGTGGGCGATGATCGCGATATTGCGCAAATTTTCTATAGACATGAGGATACCTGATTTTGACCGTACATCGGTCACGAAAAAGCCGCGATTATACGAGAATTTCAGGGAACTGCTATAAAAGTTTTTACTGTTTGTGAAATTTTGTTTGAAATTAGCCTCTTAAAATCGCTAATTAACTGTTTCTATGCCGAAAGAAGCAGCTTTGAGTAAGATGAATAAATTCTCCAAAGAGTGAGTTTATGCTGAGCAGTGCTACAGATTTAAAGCCAAGGCGATATATCATTAGTGCCTGTATGTGACTCATAACGCCATTGTCGCAGTACAGCAGGTATCTTTGGTTTATATCTAGATCGCGTAGCGAGGATTGAAGAAAAAAAGGGATTAATAGGCGTCGATTGCTCAGTATCTTGAATTTATATTGGTTGCGGACGTCAGGATGACTCAAATCAATAATAATATCATCTGGCTTTGGGCCGCTTATATGTATGATTTTAAAGCGATTAGTTGAACAGTTTTTCATATCTTTTAATATAGATGACATATTTAACCTCAGTATGCTTTATACTGGGAAAAGCCTGATCTGATAGGCTTAAATGTAATAAATAAGCACCATAAGAGTGCAAATATTTATTAAACGCACCACAGTGGTGCGACTATATGGTTGATGCTGATTTTCCTGCCAAATTTTTAGGGCTTAGCTATCTAAGCTAGTGAAGTTACTATCGATTATAGTTATTGAGGCATAAGTAAATATTTGGCACAATAATTGCAATTGACATCAGGGATTAATAAGGTATTTGTGACTTAAAGTCTGGTCGCAAAGCCAAAGATTGACCAATGAAATTAGTTTTACACGAATTAAAGTAAAGTGGAGAGAAAAATGTCTAACAAGACCCTAGATCTTATTAAAGAAAGTGAAGCCCGTTGGGTTGATCTTCGTTTCACCGACACAAAAGGTAAAGAGCAGCATGTGTCTATACCCATTTCCGAAGTAGGCGAAGATTTCTTTGTCGAAGGAAAAATGTTTGATGGGTCATCAATTGCTGGCTGGAAAGGTATTAATGAATCAGACATGATTCTGATGCCTGACGATAGCACTGCAGTTTTGGATCCTTTTACTGACGAAACAACGGTTATTGTTCGTTGTGGTATCGTTGAGCCTTCTACTATGCAAGGTTATGAGCGTGACCCGCGTTCAATCGCTGGGCGTGCTGAGCAGTACCTACAGTCAACGGGCTTAGGTGATACTGCATACTTTGGGCCAGAGCCTGAATTTTTTGTATTTGATGATGTTAAGTGGGGCGCTGACATGAGCGGTGCTTTCTACAAGATCGCTTCTGAAGAAGCTGCTTGGTCTTCATCTGCTGATCTTCCTGATGGCAATATGGGTCACCGTCCTGGCGTTAAAGGGGGTTATTTCCCCGTTCCTCCAGTGGACAGCCTTCACGATATGCGTGCCGCGATGTGTGGTGCTATGGAGCAAATGGGCCTTGATGTAGAAGTACATCACCACGAAGTGGGTACTGCTGGTCAGTGTGAGATCGGTATCCGTTTTAACACGCTAGTTAAGAAAGCTGATGAAGTTCAGATTCTTAAGTACTGTGTCCACAATGTAGCTCATGCCTATGGCAAAACAGCAACCTTTATGCCTAAGCCGCTAGTTGGTGATAATGGTTCTGGTATGCACTGCCACCAGTCATTCTGGAAAGACGGTGAAAACCAATTCGCTGGTGATGGCTATGCAGGTTTGAGTGACACTGCTCTTTACTACATTGGCGGTATCATCAAGCACGCTAAGGCAATCAATGCATTTGCCAATGCGTCAACAAACTCATACAAGCGTTTGATCCCAGGCTTTGAAGCCCCAGTAATGTTGGCTTACTCAGCGCGCAACCGCTCTGCATCAATTCGTATTCCTTATGTGCCTAGTCCTAAAGGGAAGCGTATTGAAGCACGTTTCGGTGATCCAACAGCTAATCCATACCTAATGTTTGCAGCTATGCTTATGGCGGGTATTGATGGTGTTAAAAACAAGCTTCACCCAGGTGATGCAGCGGATAAAGATCTATATGATCTTCCGGCTGAAGAAGCAGCGGCTATTCCGCAGGTTGCTGGTAGCTTGAGAGAAGCGCTTGAAGAGTTGGATGGTGATCGCGAGTTCTTAACCGCTGGCGGCGTATTCACTGATGATATGATTGATGCGTACATCGAGTTGAAGATGGAAGAAGTGTATAACGTTGAGCACACAACTCATCCTATTGAGTTTGATATGTACTACAGCTGTTAAGCACAAACTTGCGGCGTGAAAGCGCGGCAAATAAAAAAACCCGGCGTCATTAGACGGCGGGTTTTTTTTTGGCTAAAAGATTCTAGGTAATAAAATTATTTATTCGCACCAAAATAGTGCATACTATATTTCAAGCAGATTTTTATTCGCAAATCCCCGTCAAATTTGTGGTTATTTGATGGTTTGATAAATTAATTTCATCAAAAAAACAAATAATTGGCTCGCAAATTGCAAGATAACTCATATGAACTGAAATATCAGTTGGGAGATACCCGTAAGTGGTTTCAAATAAAATACATCATTTTTTGATCGACAACCTCAATACAGCCGTACTGTTGTTGGATGAGGACCTGACTGTCGAATATATAAATGCTGCATTCGAGGCGCTTTTGCAAGTTAGTAGTTCTAGGCTTAAAGGCCTCCCCATAAGCGCGTTATTCAGGGATGGCGGCAATGTATTGCAAAGCATTGAAGCCGCCCTAGTCAGTGGTCGACCCTATACTAGGCGCCATGAATTTTTAGATACCTATTCTGCTGGACCGATTAAGGTAGATTATTCTGGTATTCCAATCGAGCTAGATGGGCAAAAGAAGCTTTTGATGGAGTTGCAGCCGATCGATCGCTTTTTGAAGATTAACCGCGAGGAGGCAATGCTGTCTGTTCAAGATACTTCAAAGACCCTAATTCGCGGTTTAGCGCATGAAATAAAGAATCCTCTAGGTGGAATTCGTGGAGCGGCGCAACTGCTTGATGATGAAATTGCTGAACAGAGTCTAGATGGTGAAACCAGAGAGCTGTGTCAAATTATTATGACGGAAACGGATCGTTTAAGGAATCTAGTCGATCGATTGTTGGGTCCCAACCAGGTGCCAACATATACACAGATCAGTATTCACGAGATAACTGAGCGAGTTGTTGCATTAATGCAGGCTGAGCTTCAGGGAAAAATTGAAATTATCCGTGATTATGATCCGAGTATCCCTCTTATGGAGGGTGATGCGGAACAGCTTATACAGGCGGTGCTCAATGTAGCCCGAAATGCCATGCAGGCATTGCTAGATTTTGATCAGAAACAGCCAAAGATAACCTTTCGAACTAGAGTTAGCAGGAGCTTTACCATTGCGGGAGAGCGCCACAAAATGATCTGTAAAATTGAAATTATAGACAATGGACCTGGTGTTTCGGAAGAAATTCAAGAGCAGATTTTTTTCCCAATGATTAGCGGTCGAAAGCAGGGATCGGGTTTGGGCCTTACCATTGCTCAAAACGCCGTTAATGGCCATCAGGGCATTATAGAATGTGATTCGAGACCAGGTGATACCTGCTTCTCTATTTATTTACCAATAAAGGCATAGTTGCAAATGACGTCAGAAATTTGGATTGCAGAAGACGACCGTTCATTGAGATGGGTGATGGAAAAAGCGATACGTCGTGAAGATATTCAGGTGAGAAGCTTTGAGAATGGCGAAGATCTTTTGGAAGCATTAGAGAAACATCAACCTGAGATAATTATTTCAGATATTAGGATGCATGGAATGGACGGTTTAGAGCTTTTACAGCGTATTCATGCCGATCATCCAGATATGCCCATTATTATTACTACGGCTCACTCTGATCTTGATAGTGCGGTGGCGGCTTACCAAAGTGGTGCTTTTGAATATTTGCCAAAGCCATTTGATTTGGAAGAATTGGTAGATGTGGCGAGGCGTGGCATTAGTTTTGCCAATGAACAAAAAGTATCTGCCGAAGTCGCTCAATCTCCGCAAAGTGAGATAATTGGTGAAGCGCCTGCAATGCAGGAGGTATTTCGTGCCATTGGTAGGCTGTCTAATTCTAATATAACCGTACTGATCAACGGAGAATCCGGTACTGGTAAAGAATTGGTTGCGCAGGCTCTTCACAAGCATAGTCCTCGGCGTAATAATAAATTTATTGCCTTAAATATGGCGGCTATACCGCATGATTTGATTGAGTCAGAGCTTTTTGGTCATGAGAAGGGCGCTTTTACGGGAGCTTCTCAACGACGTGAGGGTCGATTTGAGCAGGCGAATGGCGGTACCTTATTTCTGGACGAGATTGGTGATATGCCTTCGGAGGCGCAAACCAGATTATTAAGAGTATTGGCTGATGGCGAATTTTATCGCGTAGGAGGTCATACGGCAGTTAAAGTGGATGTTCGAATTATTGCGGCAACCCACCAAAACCTTGAAATACTTGTGACAGAAAATCGTTTTAGAGAGGACCTTTATCATCGTTTAAATGTTATCAGGGTTCACCTTCCTCGATTGGCTGATCGGCGTGAAGATATACCTGAGTTAATGCAGCATTTCTTCCATAGTGCTGCCAAAGAGCTAGAAATGGAGCCCAAAGCACTTTCTCCTGAGGTTGAAGAATTTTTGTATAGCCTTCCATGGCCTGGAAATGTTCGTCAGTTAGAAAATATTTGTCGATGGCTAACAGTCATGGCGGCAGGTAGAGAGGTTCTTTTGTCTGATTTACCTCCTGAGTTAAGGGCAGAGAAGTCTGATAAGGATCAGCGTATTTCTGGAGACTGGCAGACAATGCTGCGCAGGTGGGCGGATAAAGCGCTTGGCTCTGGGAGTAAAGATATACTGTCTTCGGCTATTCCTGATTTCGAGCGTACAATGATAGAGGCGGCATTGGCCCATACCGCGGGAAGGAAAAAAGATGCTGCGCAGCTTCTCGGCTGGGGACGCAATACGCTGACTAGAAAGCTTCAGGAATACAGTATTGAAAAGTAATAAGCTGTTTTTCTAGGTTATAAAAAAACCCGCCTGAATGGCGGGTTTTTTATTGTTCAAATCTCAGTCTAGATCAATGCTGAGTGCCATCACCACCTTGATTTGCCTCAGCTGCGGCTTGCTGTACAGCATTTGCAAAAAGTGCGTCAAAGTTAATAGGCGGAAGCAATAGCGCTGGAAATGAGCCCTTAGTCACCACGTTATCAAGCGTCTCGCGAAGATATGGGAACAGTATTCCAGGGCAGGTAGTATTTAGAATTTGAGGCAGTTGTTCATCGGTAAAGCCTTTAATATTAAATAGCCCAGCCTGCTCAGCTTCAACGATATAGATGGTGTCTTCGTCATCTGTCATAGTGATAGTGACGCGAAGGGCAACTTCGAAAATACCTTCTTCTACTTGATTGCTTTTGGTGTTTAGATCTTGGCTTACTTTTGGCTGTAATTTCTTTTTGAAAGCGGCAGGACCCTGTGGAGTCTCAAAGGAGAGGTCTTTTAGATAAACGCGCTGTATAGAAAATTGCGGCTGTTCAGCATCTTGTTTTTTGTCTGTATCTTTTTTAGCCATGGTAAAACCCTTAAAATTTAGCTTTTGATTAGGCACTGAGCAGGCGATCTAAATCGCCATTTGATGCCAGTTTGCGTAGATCGGTAAAGCCACCAATATGTTGCTCACCAATCCAAATTTGTGGAACTGTTCTCTGTTTGCTCCGTCTGTATACATTCTCTCGAAGATTGGGGTCGTTATCAACCGCAGTATACTGATAAGCCACGCCTTTTGCGTCAAGAAGTTGCCTGGTAGCTATACAGTAAGGGCAAAATTTAGTGCCGTAAACGTTTACTGAGCTCGAATCTTCGAAATTTTCCAATGTCGACTACTTGTTTCCGCTGACGAGTGGCAGGTTGCTATGCCTCCACTGAGAAATACCACCGCCTAGGCGGCGAATATTATAGCCCTGCTTAGTTAAAAGCCCGCCGGCAGAGCCTGCATGTTGACCCATTTGGTCTGTCAGAACAATTAACGATGATTTATGTTTTTCTAGCTCGCTAGTTCTGCTGGCCAAGGCATTGTGCGGGATGTTAATTGATCCGTGAATATGTCCTTGATTAAAGTCGTTCGTAGAGCGAACGTCCACCAAAATAGCCCTGTCTTGGTTCATTAATGAAACCAGTTCGCTCGCTGCAATGGGTAAGCCATTATTTTTTCGCGTTAACGCTACTAGTGCAGCGATAAGGGCAAAAAGAAAAGTAATCAGAAGCCATTCTTGGCTTACAAAAATAAAGATATTCACGTTTAGAATCTCATAGAAAAATAGATAGTTTTAATGCAAAATTTTTAGCGATGGCAAGTATACACAGTATTTGCTTGTGGTGGAATTGGCCTAGGATTTTTGGGTATGATTTTTAAGGCTTAAAATTAAGTCCATTTACTCCATACAGGCACGCAGTCTGCGGGCAATTCAGCGGTCATTCCTAAGGCAGCCCATGGCTGCCCAGGGGCATGGAAGTCTGATCCGCGTGAGGCTAGTAAGTTATATTGCTTGCAAAGTCTCGCCATGGACTGAGTTTTGGAGACAGTTTGAGCGCCAGATATCACTTCCATCGCTTCTCCGCCAAGTTCGGCAAAGTCTTCTAAAAGAAGGCATAGCTTAGTTCTGGTCATCTTATACTTAGTAGGGTGAGCTAAAACAGCAACCCCGCCAGCGCCGCGTATCCAAGATACAACGTCGCCAAGACTTGCCCATTGCTGCTTAATGTCGCCGGCCTTGCCTGCACCGAGATAGCGTTTAAATGCTTGCTGCATATTATTAACTGCGCCTATCTCGACAAGATACTGTGCAAAATGAGGGCGTCCGACCTGACGGCCACTGCTAAAGCGCTTAGCTCCTTCAAGACAGCCCTCAAATCCTAGGTTGTGTAATTTTTTATCAATTAATATTGCCCGCTTTTCTCTAGCCACGGTTTGAAATTCAATGCCTTTAAGAAGTTGGGCATTAGTAAGATCCATGTTAAGACCAACAATGTGAACGCCAATATTTCTCCAAGTGGTCGAGAACTCAATGCCGCTAATAATGGTTAAGCTGTCGTTTGGTGGTTTGATTTCAGCATAGCAGTCGATATTATCGTGGTCGGTGATGGATAAAACATCAATTTCACGTTCAATAGCAAGCTGAACAAGCTCTTGAGGAGGTAGAGAGCCATCGGATAAGTTGGTATGGCAGTGTAAATCAACATTCATAGCTTTATATCTGTCAAGTAATTACTATCATTATAACTGTCTCTTGTGCCGATGCTATGAATCTTTATAATCGAATGATGCAACCCATCGCCACAGATACTGAATCCATTGCGCCTATTTCCGAGCAACAAAAAGCTGAGGTGCAAGATTTGGCCCTAAATTATATGGCTTGTGCCAGTCGCATCTATAAAAAACCCTTTACATCTATACCAATTACATTTGATTTGCGCGGAAAATGCGCGGGGATGTATCGGCGCAATGGTCGAGAAAAGCTTATACGCTTTAATCCATGGTTGTTCGCAAAGTATTACAAACAGAGTATAGAGCAGACTATACCGCACGAAGTAGCGCATTATATCACCGATTGTTTATGGCCTTTTCGCAGGGTTAAGCCTCACGGCAAAGAGTGGAAATCGGTTATGCAGACTCTCGGCGCAGAGCCAAGGGTAACTGGCAATTTTGATTTAACAGGTATTCCAGTAAAGCAATATCAGCGTATTGACTATAGTTGTGCCTGTAAAATTCATCAGCTTTCACTGATTAGGCATCGCAGACTGCTTTCTGGGCAGGCAGAGTACCGATGCAGGGATTGTAAGCAGCTTTTAAAGGCGGCCGCAGAATGACCTCTAGCGCTGATTCTGGGTGGTATGTATATATCATTCGTGCTGACGATGATTCGCTTTACACCGGGATAACCACTGATTTGGGGCGTCGCCTCAAGCAGCATCAGACAGGCAAGGGTGGCGCAAAGTATTTTCGCGGGCGGCAAGCCTGTGAGTTTGTTTACACGGAATCTGGCCATAATCGAAGCAGCGCCTCTATTCGTGAGGCGCAAATAAAAAAAATGACCCGACAGCAAAAGAATCTGCTATTATAAATAATGTATATACAACTATTTCTATAAGATTGACTGAAATTACTTTATTTTGAGGGATATAAACGTATATACAAATAAAATGTATATACAAATAGGGTTGGGCTCTATGAGTGTTAAGGATAAAAAAATACCTCAATTTGCTTTAATAAAGCAGTTTTTAGAGCAGCAGATTAAATCTAGGCAGTGGGAGCCGGGCAGGCGAATTCCCACCGAACAATCTTTAGCCGACACTTTTTCAGTTAGCAGAATGACTGCAAGGCGGGCGGTTCAAGAGTTAGCGGATGCAGGGTTGCTCGAAAGGACCCAGGGTTCAGGTACCTTTGTTGCTGATGCTCCCAAATCAATACCCAATATACCGCTTGTAGATGTTGTGGGTGCGGCAAAAGCAGAACACACGCACCGTCATAAAATGATTTCGGTTGATGCTATTCAAGCAACTTCCGACATTGCTAAGTTAATGGGTTTGCAAACTGATACTTTGGTATTTCAGTTAACCGTTTTACACCTCAACAGTGATCGTCCAATACAATGGCAAAAAATTTGGGTTAATCGCTTTATGGCGCCGGCACTGTTGAAGCAAAAATTGGATAAAATTGACCCAAATGACTACCTTAACTGGTTGTGTCGACCACAAAAAACAGATTATCAGGTAAAAGCAGTGCTCCCAAGTGCAAGCCAACGATTGCAGTTAATGCTATCAAATCAAGATACGCTAAGCTGTATGCAGCTCTCTCGAAGAGAATGGTCGGGTGATTCTGTATTGAGTTTTTCGGTCATGTTACATCCTGCTAACAGTTATTATTTGGGTGACGACTTAGAGGAAGCCAAGTCATGAAAAGAATTGCCCTATTTATTGATGTTCAGAATATTTATTACACCGTTAGGGATACCTACCAAGGCTTTTTTAGCTATCAAGCGCTTTGGAATCAGCTTTCTAAGGAATTCACTATAGTTTCGGCTGATGCCTATGCCATTGAGAGCGTCAATTCTAAACAGAGAAGTTTTCAGCAAACACTCAGAAATATTGGCTTTGATGTTAATTTAAAGCCCTTTATTCAACGTGCTGATGGCTCTGCCAAGGGTGACTGGGATGTGGGGATTGCTATAGATATGATGGATGCCGCGGCTAGGCAGGGTGTAGATAAACTGGTGTTGTTATCGGGTGATGGGGATTTTGATAGATTATTGCAACGTATTTATGGCGGCAATGGAAAAGAAACTCTAGTCTACGGTGTTCCCCAGCTAACTGCGGCATCCCTAATAGATGCCGCATCAGAGTTTCGTTCTATCGATAAAACCCTGCTAATGACTAGGTGATAATGCCGCCGCCTGGATTATTACCTTCTTGCCCTGGAACAACTATTTTTGATGCCTGTTCACGGCGCATACGCTCAAGCTCTTTACCAGCTTCCTCAACCGCAATAGCGGCTTTGCCGGCAAAGTCTTTAGCAGCCTCACCTATGGTCTCGCCATCAAGTGCGAAGTTTAGCGGGATAGCGCCCATAGGCGTCATGACTTGCGCTGAACCAAAAAATTGAATTGCTCGGTCAGGATCATCAGAGCCATCTGTCAAAACAGGTATCAATTTGCGAATAGCACCGGTTTTTTGATCGGTATAGTTCTCTTCTCTATAGAGTTCATCAGGGCTCATTGCATTGCTTTCTTCATTGCTCATAAATTGTCGCCAGAAGTATTAGTTAATGTAGAGGGAAATGTATCAGAGATTGCCGCCCATGAATAGGCGGTAGTTGGCTTAGTGAGAATTTAGAGTTCTAGGTTAACGACTGATTTTAGCGCTTAGAATAGCGCTGATAATCACCATCATTGATGAAAGAATTAGGCAAGTAGTGAGTCCATGCTGTTGATACACAAATCCAGATAGCAGCGTGCCTGTTAGTCTTCCTGCGGCATTCGCCATATAGTAAAAACCAACATCTGTAGAGACTGAATCACGCTGTGAAAAAGCCACAATTAAAAACGAATGGATACTGGAATTAATGGCAAAGATCGCGCCATAGGCCAAAAGACCTATTATTAATACGGCTGCGGGGTTTAGGTCATAAATAAGCCCGCCTGCTATTAATGCTGGTATTACAGCTAATCTAATGACCCAGAATGTTAGAGAAGAGCCTCTGGGAGTTTGCTGTTGATTATTGCGAGTAATGTTTGGGGCAAGTGCCTGAATAAAGCCATAGCCTATCACCCAGCATGCCAAAAAGCTGCCTACTTGAAGGTGAGACCATTGCAATTGGCTTTGTAAATATACGGGTAGTGCCACCACAAACCAAATATCTCTGGAGCCGAACAGGAAGAAGCGCGCGGCAGATAACAGGTTAATATCACGACTTTTTGACAGTATTTCGCTAAATTTAGGCCTGTAAGTGGTTTTTTGCGACTGCAAAAATATCAGGCTAAGTAGCAATGTAAGCGCTAACAAAGCCATAAGAGCAAGAAGGCTGTTGGCAAAACCAAGGGTTGCCATTAAAAAGCCGCCAAGGAAAAACCCGAGACCTTTGAGGCTATTTTTTGATCCAGTGAGCAAAGTAACCCAGCGATAAAGCTTGGCTTGATGATTATCACTGACCAATAATTTGATACTACTTTTTGCGCTCATCTTGTTAAGATCTTTGGCAATCCCAGAGACTGCTTGTGCAAGCATGACATACACAAGACTCAACTTAGAGGGTTCTATGGTGAGCATGCCTAATGCCAGTATTTGCAGGGCTAAACCTATATGCAAAGCGGTATTTAGACCAATGCGCGTGGCCAGCCAGCCGCCGTAAAGATTGGTTAAAATGCCAAAAAATTCGTAGAGAATAAATAAGCTAGCAAGCTCTATCGGGGTATAGCCCAAACCATAAAAGAAAAACAGCACTAGCATACGCAGTGCACCATCGGTCAGGGTAAATGCCCAGTAGCTAAGAGTAATGGTCAGATATTGCTTTGAGGCAGAATCTAGCCTCATGACGACATGGATAGAGCGACTTTAGACACTAACTCCATCATTCGGTTTACATAGCCAATTTCATTGTCATACCAGACTAATAATTTAACCTGAGTGCCGTTAATCACCATGGTTGAGGGAGCGTCGACAACAGCTGATCGAATATCATTGGTGTAGTCCACCGAGACAAGGGGTAATTCCTCATAACCCAAGATACCTTGAAGACGACCATTTGCCGCTGTTTTAAGGGCGGAGTTTACCTCTTCAACCGTCACTGACTTCTCTACTTCAAAAACACAGTCGGTTAAAGACGCATTAGCCAGTGGAACGCGAACCGCTACGCCATTTATTTTACCCTTTAATTCGGGAAAGATTTCAGTGATGGCTGTAGCTGATCCAGTGCTAGTGGGTATCAGCGACATGCTGCTAGCGCGAGATCTGCGAAGGTCTTTATGATATTGATCAATAATACTCTGTGTATTGGTCATATCATGAATGGTCGTCATACAGCCATGGGAGATGCCAAAGCATTGATGGATAACATCAACGACTGGCGCAATGCAGTTGGTGGTACATGAGGCCGCTGTAATAATATCCTGACCTGTATATTCATGGTCATTCACACCCATAACTACATTCAGGACTTGATCTCTGGAGAACCCTTTAATGGGCGCTGAAACCACCACTTTGGACACAGCTTGCTCAAAGTAGGGCTTTAGGGCCTCAGGGCTTTTAAACACACCTGTACAGTCAAGGATTAAGTCGACTGTTGCTTTGCGCCAGTCAGTATCTGCGATAGCCTGATTCTGCGAATAGCTTATCTTATGGTTATCAATCATCAGATGGTCATTGTCTACAGAAACGGATTTATTCCACTGACCGTGGACAGAATCAAAGCGTAGCAAATGTGCTGCGCTTTGAGCATCGCCAGCCATCTCGTTGATGTGCACAATGTCAAAATCGGCACATTCCCAAGATTCACGAAGTGCGAGTCGACCCATGCGGCCAAACCCATTAATACCAACTCTTATCGACATAATATGTTTAAAACTATCAAAAGATTAAAGTTAATCGCAAAAGATGAAAATTTTATAACAGTCGCATTAATGCTCGTGTCCGCCTACACCGTGAACATGTCCATGATCTAGCTCTTCTTCTGAAGCTTTGCGAACATCTTCGATGGTGACATCAAAATTAAGATTTTTACCAGCTAGTGGGTGATTGCCATCAACGGTCACCAAATCATCAGTTACAGCAATAACAGTGACAGGTACTGTGCCGCCCTGACCTGTTTGGGCTTCGAATTGCATTCCCAATTCAATGCTGTCAATACCTTGAAAGGCATCTTTAGGCACTTCTTGGATAAGCTCTTTTTGAACTTCTCCATAGCCTTCAGCGGCACTGACGGCAACGGTTAATGAATCGCCTGTAGTTTTGCCTTCTAATGCTTTTTCTAGCCCAGGAATAATATTTCCTGCACCATGGAGGTAAGCAAGAGGTTCTTTTCCCTCTGAGCTATCAATGCTGATGCCATCGTCATCGGTCAGTTTATAGTGAAAGCTAACAGCACTGTTGTTCTGAATATTCATGATATTTTTCCGTTAATTGAATCAGCTGTACATTATCCATATTGGTGAATAAATATCGATCAACTTATGATCAAATACCCTAATAAGTGAAAGAAAGGTTGATAAAACTGTCATATAAAGGCTTTTTAATGGGGGTAAATAGTAGAAGAAGAGATTGAGTATGTGCCCAAACATACCATTTTAAAAGTGCAGGAAAAAACGATTAGTGCTTAGATCAAGACATTGAGGTGTGGCGATAACCTATTCAAATCACCATTTCCTCAGGCAATAAAAAAGGGCGCCTAAGCGCCCTTTGGTCTTCAAAAGTTTTTCTTAGAACTTATGCTCTAAACCCAAGCCAAAGGTTTCTGTTGGGCCATCTTCTTGGGTTGCGTTAACGGGAATATCGTAGTCAGTATAAAATGCATATGCTTTGGTGTTGTTAGCTAATTTGTAATCAGCACCAAGAGATAATGTAGTTTTTTCAGAGCTATCAGTATCATTTTCATTAGCGCCATATTGAGCTTTGTAAGTGATGTCGTCACACTTATAGGCAGTACTCGCAAAATAACCAGATTCATTGGTAGTGTCATTTTCTTGATACATTAGACCCAGCTGCCAAGCGTCAAATTTATACTGAGAAACAACGCGAAGAATATCAGATCCTTTAACATTGCTATCTCCAGCTACAGCTACATACAGTCCGTCTTTGTTGTAGCTTACAGAATAAGATGTAGTATCGCTAATTCCGCTACTACCTTCTTCGTTAGGCATTACAGCATAGGTGGCAGAGAAGGCGCCATATGAGGGTGTACTGTAGGCAACAATATTATCCATACGATTTTCACCCGCAAAAATTTTCTTGATATCGCCCTCTAAATCACCAAAAAGATCAATTTTATTTTGCGCCTGCTTGGTTGGGGTGTCGCTATTTCCGGCCAATATAGAGCCAAAACCACCTCTGATACCGGCATAAATATTGCGCTGACCCAGTGTATTGCCCTTGCAATCGCCATCGTCAACACAGACTTCAAATTCAGTTTTATAAAATACCGTCAAGCCTTCAGAGACTTGAGTTGTACCCTTAAGGCCAATACGGGAGGCGTTACTGTTGAGTTTCCAGCCGTCCAAAAATTGATTGTCCGTATTAACAACAGAAAGATTGATTTTTCCATAAAGTTTGCTGTCAATTGACGCATTAGCTGACGTAAAGGGGGCCAAAGCCGATAGTGCTATCAAAGATGCTAAAAGAAATACTTTTTTCATAATAAAATGCCTAGTAAACAATTAATTGTAGCTTGCCATAGAATGCTGAGATAAGCGATTCATTGTGGTTAGCCCGACATAGGCATGGTAGATATAGTGCAAATAAATGTCCCATAGTTTTTGAAAAAAAAATTTAATATTTCAGATAAAAGAAGATAAAGTCTATTCAGGACATCAAGCTCAATTATTTTAACCGCATTTTTTATTCTTACTGGAACTTCTTTAGTGTTGGTGCGAGCAAGCGAGGAGATTGTTGGGTCTTTCTCTCTGTACCCCGTTCGGCTCAAAATAAGCGAGATTAAGCGTAATCGCTCTATGCAAAAATTTAATCACTGGATAGGCTTGCCGCGCTCGACCAATTCAGCAAAATAAACGTACAATAAGGCATTGAAAAATAAGCAATGTAAATTTAATCAGGTGTGAATAGGTAATGGAAACTCTAAAGTTTGAACTGCATGATATGGCCACCATGATGACAGCCATCTTATGTTTTCTATTTGCCACCATGATTGTGGCTAGTGGAAAGTTCCGCCCCATCAGCGCCAGTCTTTTAGCGGGTTTCTTTTTATCTCAGACATTTGTTTCTCTGCATGAGCTTGTTTTATACGGTGATCAATTTAGGTACGCGGTGCTTAATAGTTCACCAAACTGGTTTTTTATTGGTAGCTTAGGCTACGCCTTGGATGGTCCATTGCTATATCTCTATGTGGTATCCATTATCCGGCCAGATTTCCGTTTGAGCGTCAAGCATCGCCGGCATTTACTGCCATTGGTGATTTATTTTATATTTTTGTTTGTCGCATTTTACTGCCAAGACTATAGCTTAAAGTGGAAAATTATTGATCGTTATCTTTTTGATCTTAATTGGCAGTTTGTCACTATGGATACGCTGATTAAATCGTCACGTTTTGTTTATTTATTAATGTCGATTTATCTTATCAATAAATACAGAGAGCAACTTAAAGACTCGCGGTCTAGCATTGAAAATATAGACTTAACATGGTTGAAAATACTTGTTTTGGGGTTCGCGGTAGTCACCTTAGTCGGTGTTCTTTTGTCGATATCCAAAGTCATTAACTTATTTTATCCAGTGGAAATCAGCCTGCAGATATTTTTAGGATTAACCACCTATTATGCGGATCTTTTTTTAGTTTGTTTTCTACTATTTTTTAGTGCGGTCAATATTTCATCGGTTGAAAAGGTAAAGGATCAATCAAAGGATTCATACGCAGATTATGAGGCAGATGCTGAGTATGTAGGTCGAATAAAGAAATTTATGGACGATGAAAAACCCTATCTAAAATCTAATATAACTCTGGATGCTTTATCGGAGTTAATTGACGTGCCTGCTAGAGAGTTAACATCTATTTTGAATGGGCATTTCAAAATGAATTTTTATGAATTTATTAATAATTACCGTATCAAAGAAGCCAAGGCAATTTTGGCTGCAGACGAAGATCAAGAAAAATCTATCTCTGATATCTTGTTGGCTGTTGGATTCAACAGTAAGTCTGTTTTTAATACGTTTTTCAAAAAAAATGTTGGCCTAACCCCGACTGATTTCAGAAAGCAACTCTCCGAAGGCAGTAACTAGTCTGTAGTTCGAGTTGAGCTACTCGAACCTCGAACGCTGTTCTTTTTTCTTATGTCGATTACTATGGTCGTTTGAGGGTGTCAATTGACGTTTTGATGTTTTTGGCTTCAAGTGTATGAATTGAAGTTCAATCTCAGCGCAATTGTATTATAAAAAATGAGAAGACTAAAAATGAAAAAAATTAAACTATATCTATTATCAATAGCTGTACTGGTATCTTTATCGAGCCATTCCCATGGATTATCTTGGGACCTCGATGGCAATGACGAGGTTGATGCTCTAACAGACGGTTTGTTGTTGCTCAGGCATACTTTTGAATTGACTGGGGAGGCATTAACTAATGCAGTCGTGGCGGATAACTCACCCATGAGTTCTGCAGAAGTTGAGGCAGCAGTTGTTGCCGCTTATGCCATTGCAGATATAGATGATAATGGTGAGGTTGACGCTCTTACAGATGCGCTTATTTTATTGAGATATCTGTTTGATTTAAGGGGAGACGCCCTAGTCAGTGGAGCCGTTGCTGATAATGCGTCAAAAACCTCTTCAGCTGACATTGAGCAATATATAGTTGACCATATGACAGCGGATAATAATGGGGCCGATGTTTCAGGTGGCATTGCAAAGGGGCCCGCAGAATTTACAGAGGCATTTGGTGGCACTGTAGTAGACGGTGAGCTATTTAGCTTCCCAGCTGGCGCAGAAGCTTGGGCTGGTTTTGCCAATATGGACTTGGATCTCTATCCATTTACCTTCTCTAATGGCGGTTCATTATCCTTTACCGGATCTGTGCCTTCAGGCGGCTCAGTGAATGTACGTTTCCGTTTTGAATTTAATCCTTATCCAGATGTTGATCCCGCTTACGACACGCAAACAGTCACTGTGTCGGGTGCGGCTGAAACAAGCTACAGTATTTCGATTCCATCACAGGGTTCAAATACCTTTAGCTCGCTGATTATGTATGTAGTAGATCGTGATGCGCCGGTAACAGTATCTAATGTAGTGATTTCTTCAGGTGGCGGTTCGAATGATTCAGGTTCAAATGATTCAGGTTCAAATGATTCAGGTTCAAATGATTCAGGTTCAGGTGATTCAGGTTCAGGTGATTCAGTCGTCACAGTTAGTGATGCAGCGGTAATTGATGAGTCATTTGGTGGTGCTACATATGATGGTGAGACCTTTACTTTCCCATCGAGCGCTGAAGCTTGGGCTGGTTTCGCTAATATGAATACTAGTCTCTATCCATTTGTATTTGAAGATGGTGGCTCATTATCCTTCACTGGATCTGTGCCCTCAGGCGGTTCAGTGAATGTACGTTTCCGTTTTGAATACAACCCTTACCCAGATGTTGACCCCGCTTACGACACGCAAACAGTGACTGTTTCTGGTGCAGAGGAAGATACTTACAGTATTACTATCCCATCGCAGGGTAATAATACCTTTAGCTCGCTGATTATGTATGTAGTCGATCGTAATGCACCTGTAACTGTATCCAATGTAGTGGTTACCTCAACAGGTGATGCGGGTAGCTCTGGTTCTGGTGGCACAGGTATAGCGCCCCCAACTGAATATAATGTGATTGATTATGGTGCTGGTAGTATTGGCGATACCATTTATACCTCAAATCATCGTTGTAAATTTGATCATGGCCAATGGGTAGAAAATGCCGGTGTAATTTCTACTGAACACGAAGTGCAAAAGCGTGGCTGTAATCAGTCCACGGGAATTCCAACAGGCAATATTACCAAGCTTTATCCTCATTTGACGGGCCCTGCGGCTGATAAGCCGACACAAACCCATAAATGGTGGGGTTCTCTCTCATTCCTAGGGGAGATGGAAGTTGGTAATCCTAATGAAGCTGCTTACATAACGCCAGACCCGATTTCAGCGCGAATCACTAATAAGGGTGTGCGTGTAGGTGGTATTCCTTCTGGGATGCAGCTTATCCATCCAGGACAGTACTATTATCCAATACCTGCCCATGATGCAGAGGTATTTGATGGCATTGCCGTTGGTAACTCTTCGTACTCTAATTTAGAAGCCTATACCAAAGACTTCAGCGAAGGCTCAGTTACAGTATTGTGGAAAAGTGGTAATACAGATGTCATGGAAGCCACCTTTGTTCACGGCTCACCCTATGTTTATTTTAAAGCCTACAGTGGTAATTTAGAGGTTCGTACATTGCGTCAAGATGGCGTGAATGAAAAAGGGACATTCTCCACTGGAAGCAACATGTATGGTATTTGGACCAGTGTTGCAGGAAAAACTAACAACTATCTAATTGTTGGTGAGGGTTCGACCACCTTTAGCGATGTTTCAGCAAACTCCGATCCAATGAGTATGGGCTCTGTTCGGGTTAGTAACACGGCAAAAGAAATGACCTTGGTTTATCTGCCAAGCTTAAATGCCGGAAACCCTTCAAGCACCATGGTTAACTATTTTGCTAGCAAGGCTCGCAATAAAGTGTCGGCATTGGGTATAGACTATCAAGTTGATCGCTCAACCAATGAAATAACCGTTACTCATCGTTATGTAGATGATCAAGGCGAGTTGGTTGATACCATCACCGGCATGCACCCGCTACATTGGAAAAATAGCTCACAAGCGACCTCTAGCTACAAAATTAGAAGTGCTCGAGGGATGTTAAAGTTTGCTCAAGTGGATCAGTTTAACTATCAAATACCCTATGTTGGTGTGTTGCCAGCTATGCCGACAATTGATGGTAGCTTTAATCAGGCAACCCTTGAGGGCCTAGTGACCGAGTTTGTTAGTGCGAGTTCCGATTCATGGAATACCTACACTGATACCTACTGGTCGGGTAAAAACTATGGCAAAGCAGCAGAGTTGGCGGCAATTGCTCACTCAATTGGTATGCAAGATGCAGCTGATCAGTTGATTGACTGGCTTAAATCTGAACTTTCAGATTGGTTTACTGCTGAGGCTGATGGTGCATTGAAAGCCAACAAATACTTTGTCTACGATAGCGATTGGAATACATTGCTTGGTTTTGATGAAGCCTATGGCTCACATCAGCGTCTAGCGGATCACCATTTCCACTATGGTTATTTCGTTCGTGCAGCAGCTGAGATATGTCGAGTTGATGCGGCTTGGTGTGGTCAAGATCAATATGGCCCAATGATTGAGCTATTGATTCGCGACTATGCAGCAGATAAGGATGATCTACTGTTCCCCCATATGCGCAATTTTGATCCAGCTAATGGCTTCTCATGGGCAGATGGTAAGATGAACTTTATTCGCGGTAATAACAATGAGTCTACCTCTGAAGCGGCCACGGCCTACGGCGCCATTATTCTCTATGGTTTGGCTACTGGGAATACAGAATTAACCGAAAAAGGCATGTATCTACACGCTTCAACCGGTGCTGCTTATTGGGAGTATTGGAATAATCTTGATGGTTACAATAATGTAAGCTCAGATGCCGACAACTTTATGCCAGGCTATGGTCATTTAACCACTTCGATTATTTGGGGCGATGGTGTTGATTTCGCAACTTGGTTCAGTGGCGCCTATGCGCATATTTTGGGTATCCAAGGTCTACCATCCAGTCCGCTAATTTTCCATGTCGGTTTGCATGCAGATTATATGGAAGACTATGTTGATCTGGGTCTCAGCGAGTCTTCAAATGGCAAGCCATCAGGTTTGGTTACTGATATGTGGCGTGATCTTTGGTGGAACCTTTGGGCTATGACCGATGCTGACGCAGCAATTGCAGATTACAATTCAGTATCCAGCTATAAGTCAGAGCAGGGTGAATCCAAGGCGCATACCTACCACTGGATTCACACCTTTGCTGCCTTGGGGCACATAGCAACAGGTACAGGCAGTCTTACCGCAAGTGATCCTGCAGCCGTTGCCTTTGATAAAGATGGCCAAAGAACCTATGTAGTTTATAACTTTACCGATCAAGCCAAGACCGTTACCTATAGTGACGGTAAAACAGTGAATGCATCACCTCTCGGATTCACTATCGATTAATTCAATTGGACAACTTATGATCGGAATAGCATAAGTGAACAATTTGTTCGCTTATGCTATTTTTTTTGCCCTGAAGAAAATGTAAGTTAGGCTTTAGAGCTAGGGCGACTGGCAACTTGATCGTGCCAGCGCTGAAGGTGAGAGTGATTTTTAGGAACAGTTTTCTTCGCCCAGCTGGCAAAATTAATAGTGGTATAGGCGGTGATATCTGCCATCGAAAAATAATCCCCCACCATAAATTGGCTATTGGCAAAATGCGCGTCAAGATCCGCAAATAAATTATCTATTCTCAATAGACCGCGCTCGGCTAACTCGGGAATCTGTGCATAGTCATGGGGTCCTGAGACGGCGCGGTTTTTAAAGTTATGGCTAGAATTTCTAAAGGCCTCGCCAACAGCTAACCCGCCATTAATATGTACCCAATGATTTTGCGACTCCACCAGTGCGCGCTCCTCTGGGTTGCGACCATAGAGTGGGTTTTCGGGAAATAGTTCCTCCAAATAGCGACAGATTGCATTGACTTGAGCAATACAGTTGCCACTGTCTAATTGCAGTGTGGGCACTTCACAGAGGGGATTAATCTTTTTAAAGGCGTCTGAAAATTGCTCAGTTTTCATCAAATCAACTTGAATAGTCTCAATGCTGATGCCCTTTTCGACCATAAACATTCTGACTCGTTGTGGGTTTGGCGCCAGTTTGTAATCGTATAACTTCATCTAATCATCTCCTTATGACTGTATGTACGTGATGCCTTTTATAATCGATTCAATCGCTTTTGAATACGATCAATAATCTGTTCGGGATTGAGTCCAGCAAGATTTAATTGTTGTTGATGGTTAGCATGATCAATAAATGTATCAGGTAAGCCAAGCTGAAGAATAGGCATAACCACTGCCTCCTCAGCTAATAGCTCACTTACAGCAGAACCCGCGCCACCAGCAATACTATTCTCTTCAACAGTTACCAATAGCTCATGACTAGCGGCCAACTTAAGAACCATCTCTCTATCAAGCGGCTTAACAAAACGCATATCAACCACCGTAGCATCAAACTTTTCAGCCGCTTGAAGTGCCGATGCAAGCAATGTGCCAAAATTTAGGATGGCCACTTTTGAGCCATCGCGCCTTATTATTCCCTTGCCAATAGGCAGCGCAGTCATGGTCTTATCAATAACCGCCCCAGGGCCAGTGCCACGCGGGTATCTAACCGCAGCAGGTCCATTGTGAATATAGCCGGTATATAATAGTTGGCGTGTTTCATTCTCATCCGATGGCGCCATAATCAGCATATTCGGAATACAGCGCAGATAGCTAAGATCATAGGCGCCAGCATGAGTAGCCCCATCCTCGCCAACCAGACCTGCCCGATCCATAGCAAACAAGACATCTAAATTCTGTATCGCCACATCATGAATTAATTGATCGTAACCGCGCTGAAGAAAGGTAGAGTAAATTGCCACTACTGGCTTTATGTCCTCGCAAGCCATGCCCGCCGCAAGGGTCACCGCATGTTGCTCAGCAATAGCTACATCCTCATAGCGCTCAGGAAAACGCTCTGCAAATTGAACCATGCCAGAGCCCTCACACATTGCAGGTGTGATGCCTACAAGTTTTGGGTCCTTTTCTGCCATATCGCATAGCCAGTCACCAAAGACCTGCTGATACTTAGGTTTGTTTGGTTTTTGCGCCTTAGCCTGTTCAGCCGTATCGGCTTTTGGTTCAATTTTAGTCAGCGCATGGTAGCCAACAGGGTCACTTTCCGCAGCAGCAAAACCCTTACCCTTATGGGTAATGGTATGCATTAACACAGGGCCCTTAATATCTTTAAGATTATTTAACGTCTGTATTAACAATGGCAGATCGTGGCCATCAATAGGGCCTATATAATTAAAGCCCAGCTCCTCAAAAATCGTAGCGGGGGACACCATGCCCTTCATATATTCCTCAGTCAGTTTTACAAAACTAGCCGCTTGAGGCATAGAGCTCAAAGCCTTCTTGCCACTT
Organism: Porticoccaceae bacterium; assembly: GCA_029246925.1. Lineage (GTDB taxonomy): Bacteria > Pseudomonadota > Gammaproteobacteria > Pseudomonadales > Porticoccaceae > HTCC2207. The sequence goes on along the minus strand of JAQWMF010000003.1, from coordinate 4,328 downwards.
TCGCGCAATTGATTGTAAAACTTACTGGCCCAGAGTTTAGAGAAATAGGTCGATAGGCCGCCCACATTGTGGGAAATCGACATCTGATTGTCGTTTAAAACCACCAGCAAATCATTATCCACATGCGCCGCATGGTTGATAGCTTCAAATGCCATACCCGCAGTCATAGCACCATCGCCAATCACAGCAACAGTTTTGCGCTCAATACCCAATTGCTCAGATGCCATAGCCATACCAAGTGCAGCACTAATTGACGTACTCGAGTGACCAACGCCAAAGCAGTCATATTCACTTTCGGAGCGTTTTGGAAAGCCGGACGGCCCGTCCTGATGTCGCATATCCAACATCTGATCGCGACGACCAGTAAGAATCTTATGGGGATAAGTCTGATGGCCTACATCCCAAATTAATCGATCATGGGGCGTGTCAAATACCTGATGTAAAGCGATGGTGAGCTCCACAACACCCAAGCCAGCACCAAAATGCCCGCCACTTTTACCGACAGAATATAAAATAAAAGCGCGCAACTCATCTGCTAGCTGCAACAGCTGATCCTGATTTAACTCTTTCAGTTGAGCAGGTGAATCCGTTCGATCAAGTAATGGTGTAATAGGTCTTGTATCGGGGATTTCAGTGAAAGTGATCGGCATGTAATTTCGCAGTTAATTGATACCAGAGATTTTGATTTAGCAGTATAGCACAGGGTTGAAAAAGCCCATTAATACTAAAAAGATCGGTGAACTATAAACTTAGCAAGTCCGCGTAGCGGATCAGCGCTGTCAGTAAAAATACTCAGTGCATCAACACTCTTTTGATAGAGCCTTTCAGCCTCAGTTCGCGCTTTTTCGACACCCAAAATAGAGGTATAGGTCGCCTTGTTATTGGCGCTATCAGAGCCCTGACTTTTACCCAGTTGTTCAGTCGAGCTCTCAACATCCAAAATATCATCTTGAATTTGAAAAGCCAAACCTATACTGCGGGCAAATTGGCGCAATGCGTCAATCTGTTGCTCCGTGGTCGCATCGGTAGCCAACGCCCCCATCACCACGCTAGCCTCAATCAAAGCCCCTGTTTTATGGTTATGCATATAGTTCAACTCATCAGCACTAAGTTGCTTACCAGTAGAGACTAAGTCAACCGCCTGACCGCTAACCATCCCATTGCAACCGGCCAAGTCAGATAAAATCGCAATTAGTTTAAGGTTAGTCGAAGCGGGTAAATCAGTTAATTCAGTGAGCTGTTTAAAAGCCAGTGACTGCAAAGCATCTCCTGCCAAAATCGCCGTAGCCTCATCAAATTGAATATGACAGGTAGGTACCCCGCGCCGAAGATCATCATCATCCATAGCCGGCAAATCATCATGAATCAAAGAATAGGCATGAATCATCTCAACTGCCGCAGCAACCTTTGCCGTATTGTCATTGCTTCCAGCTACAGCCTCTGCCGCAGCAAAACATAGAGCTGGACGCACGCGTTTACCGCCATTAAATACCGAATAGCGCATCGCCTTATTGAGTTCAGCTGCAGGTCCAGTGGCAGGTGGAATAATATGCTCCAGTTGAGCATCTACCTGCTGGATATATGATTGAAGGAGTTGGTCGAGCTGTGCAGTCATAGGTCAGCTATTCTTGGCCTTCAAAAGGCTGGCTAATCAGGGAATCACCCTGACGCATCAATACCTCAACTTTCTGTTCAGCGTTTTTAAGCGCCGCCTGACAATCACGGGCCACATTAATACCCTGCTCAAAGGATTTAAGTGACTCCTCAAGGCTTAACTCACCACTTTCAAGAGATTCGACTAAGCCCTCAAGTGAAGCAAGTTGCTGCTCAAAATCCACGGCTTTCTTTTCTTTTGACATAATTCACCACCAAGATCATCAAAATATCACAACAGGTTGCCACACTAGCCCACAATGCCACATCGGTCAATTGTAACCGCGCATAATTGACAGAGCGCTTCAGGCTGTTCACAATACAAATAATTAATAGGGAGGTTGTGAGTTCAGCTATCAACGATTGTTAGAGTTTGACTCCAAGCGTCGATCAAATTTGAATCGACAGGATAAGCTTCCCTTATCGCTTTCCCTACCGAATTTCCTACAAAGCCCTGTTGCCCATGCATCAGGGCTTTTTTATTGCCAACAATTATTGCTAACAAGGCCAACCGATTATGCAAACTAGAATCCTTAGGCTTAACCTTGCAGGCCAGCCCATAGACTGGCTCCATTGGGAAGAAGCCGTCTGTCTTTATGCGCGAGACTTAGTTACATGGACCCTTGGCGATATAGTGCGAACAGTGCAGGGCGGCGTATCCAGAATGACAGGCCTAAGGTCTAAAGTAGACCTGCCCAGTATCATCGCCTGTGGTGGCGAACAGCTAGCGCGACCGCGCACCAATAGTCCGCTGAGTAATCCCACATTATTTGCTCGCGATGCCTTCCTGTGCCTATATTGCGCCAGAGAATTTTACGCGGGCAACCTAACCAGAGATCATATTCACCCCACATCCAGAGGAGGTAAAGATCGCTGGGAAAATGTAGTCTCCGCCTGCCGCCGTTGCAATCAGCACAAAGCCGATAGAACCCCAGAGGAAGCTAATATGCAGTTAGTAGCACTGCCATTTAAGCCCAATAATGCAGAATATCTCGCACTGCTCAACAGTCGCCGTATTCGCGGCGATCAGATGGAATTTTTGCGAGGACAGTTCTCAAAAAACAGTCGACTGTTGTGATGGGCTAAAGTCCTTGAATAATGGTGACAACAATCAATAGCGGACAAATAACCTTCACATAGAAAGGCCAAATCTTCCAAAATAGCGAATGTTCAATCTCAGAATTGCCCTGCCTAAGCTCCTTCAGAAGTGAATTGCGATAAAACACCCACCCAGAAAATAAGCATATCAGCATACTAATCAAAGGTTGTGCCCATTCAGTGGTTAAGCTAACAACAGCATCAAATGCCGCATCAAAGTTCAGGCAAATAGCCGCACTTATAGCAAATATAACCGAAGATAGCCACAAAGTTGCTCTATTTCGATGCATGTTGTGATTTTCAACCATATAGGAAACCGGCACCTCAAGCATTGAAATTGAAGAAGTAAGTGCAGCGATCGACATCAAAACAAAGAACGCAAAGCCAATCAAAAGGCCAGCATCGCCCATACCCTCAAACAGGGTTGGAAGCACCTGAAAAATAAGCCCCGGACCACCGATTAAACCGCCCTCATCAGCATAGATAGTAACGCCCAAATTCTGCGCCACAAACATGGCAGGCAGAATTAACAGCCCAGCCAAGAAAGCAATACCAGTATCAGTAAGGGTCACCAGTGCGCCCACCACAGGTAGATTGGCATCAGCGCGGACATAAGAGCCATAGATCAGCATAGTGCCCACACCCAAAGACATAGAAAAGAACGCATGCCCCAGAGCGCTCATCATTAAATCTGGATCAGTCATTTGAGAAAAATCCGGAATTAGATAATGTTTTAAGCCAGCCATAGCCCCATCTCTCGTCAGCACATAGGCAATCAAAGCAACTAGTAGCACAATCAATGAAGGCATTAAGCGCCGCGACCACTTCTCAATACCCCGCTCAACGCCAGAACGAATAACCAGAGCAGTCAGCAACATAAAAATCGCCGTCAAACCAATATTGCGAACAGTGCCAAACTCAGTTAGCCAGCCACCCAATGCCTCAAGTCCTAAAATTGAAGCCACGGGTTCCGCCATAGAGCCCAGCATCCATCCCGCGACAATCGCATAAAACGACAGAATCAAACTCGCGGTTATCATGCCCGCATAGCCCGTCAAACGCCCAAGTTGTTTAGCCTGAGGGCTAGTCGCAATCGAATCCAATGCCACCACCATATTGGCGCGGGTATAGCGACCAATAATTAATTCCGCCATCAATGCCGGATAAGCCAGCAGAAAGGCCAAGATTAAATACATCAACAAAAAGGCCGCGCCACCGTTTTCCGCCGCATTGGTCGGGAAGCTCCAAATATTGCCCAAGCCCACCGCAGAACCGGCAGCTGCAAGCACAAACGTCAATGTTGATGAAAACTGGCCTCTTGCCATAACAGACTCCTATCAATAATCTTAGAATTATTTAATTTTAGATGAATCTTAATTCAAACTCGACCCTAAAACGACACATCTTCCAACTCAAGACTGTGGTAAAATGAAAATTACACGGGGGCGTTTTGGATTCGACGACGGTTACAAAACCTCCGGTGCATGCCGAGATGGTGACCAATCTCGTTAATCCAAAGTCGCAAATTTATAGTTGCCAACGACGACAACTACGCACTAGCTGCTTAAACCCCAGTG
>JAQWMF010000002.1 GCA_029246925.1 Porticoccaceae bacterium | reverse complement strand
ATAGACTGCTCATGCCAAAAGTGAGGGGATGTCTCTATGTCATTGCTACTAATATTCCAATTAATTTCTAGATCTATACTTAATTTCTTTGAAAGTTGCTCAATCAGCTGTTGCAGGGTATAGACTGCCATTAAGCATACTAATAAATGCTGTTTTGAGCAGTCAGTGGAGCGGATGGTAAAGCAAAAGCTATTTTCCATTCCTTCCACACGATCACCGCCGTATAGTTGTAGTGTTCGCAAAATACAGTAATCTAATTTTTCAAATAAATGATCCAAATTATCTTTGTTAAGTTGCTTAAGAAGCCGTTGATGATTTTTGATATTGGCACTTATTAGGGAATAAAAATAGCGATTATTTGGCTCATGAGACGACTCTCCAGAGGTAGATAGCAGAGGCTGTATTTTGGTTTCTAGCGTCGATATTTCATCAGTTAAGGGTTCATTTTTCCCAGGTAACCTATCACTTATGCGGGCAATGCGAAGAATGATTTGGTCGACAAATCTGTAGCTAATGTATGTGCTTAATATGGTGAAAGATAGCCAAAGAAGTAGCCAATTTATAAATATACGATGATATTTTTGGAATATAGGTTGGCTGTTTATAGCAATTGAAATAACCCCAGCCTGAGTATTTTCAAATTCAATACTTGCTGTAAAAATTTTAGTGTCTACGGATTGAGATTGAGTGTTTGTGCTCTGCGCCATAAGTTCGTCATCGATACCATGTAGGCTGGCGCTTAAAATATGTCTATCTTCAGTGACTCTTTGGAGTGCTACTTGCTGACTGATAGTATCGTTTCTTAATAAGGGTGTAAGTATTGATTCCTGTAATTGGCTTAGCGTTGAAGTAGCCATATCTGATACAGATTCCTGAGCCAGTTTATCGGCTTGTACAAAAAGCAAAGGCCAGCTGAATAAGCCAAAAAGTAGGCACATACAAAGTACTGTTACTGAGGTTTTTTGGGGCATCGAGAGTTGACGACGCATGATTTGCCTTTTTTTGCAGTTATTTTTAAACATATTCTATCCTATTCTCACAGCTTTTATATAATGCATATCTTAGAAACTAGATTTGGACTGATTTTGTGAAAGAGATATTACTAATCAATGTGTTTGGTGAGGATGAGCCTGGCGTTACCAATGCAGTAACCAATGTTCTGTCATTATTTGATGTTACCATTTTAGATATAGGCCAAGCAGTTATTCATAATCAGTTAAATTTAGGCCTTTTAGCGGCAATTCCAAGCCAAGTGGATACTGATACCTTGAAAGTTCAGGTTGAATCCTGTGTCACCGATTTGGGGATGGGGGCAGAGTTTCAGCGAATATCTGAACAAGGTTACCAGCAATGGGTTGATCAGCAGGGTAAGTCGAGACATATAGTTACCCTTTTGGCGAGGAAGATTGAGGCGCAACATTTGGCTGCACTGACGGCAGTGGTGTCAAAGTACCAACTTAATATAGATAAAATTATCAGGCTGTCAGGTCGAATCAATCTGCATGAAAGCGATCAATTAGGCCGCGCCTGTGTTGAATTTTCGGTTCGTGGCGAGGCTTCTGACCCACATGCCTTCAAAAAGTCATTGCTAGAGTTAGCTCATCAGTACGATATAGATATTGCGTTTCAAGAGGACAATATTTTCCGGCGAAATCGTCGACTTGTTGTATTTGATATGGATTCCACACTGATTGATGCCGAGGTGATCGATGAGTTAGCTATTGAGGCCGGTGTAGGTCAGCAGGTAGCTGAAATTACTGAAGCAGCGATGCAGGGTAAACTCGATTTTAAACAGAGTTTTGAGCAGAGATTGGCGCTTCTTGAAGGTTTGGATGCTTCTGTGCTGCCAAAGATTGCCCAACGATTAAAGCTCAATGAGGGCGCAGAGCATCTGATTACTACCTTAAAAAAACTGGGTTTCAAAACAGCAATTGTATCTGGTGGATTTAGCTTTTTTGGCGAGTACCTACAGGAAATTCTCGGTGTTGACTATGTTTATGCCAATCAACTTGATATTGAAAATGGTGTGGTTACGGGTCGTGTTAAGGGAGATATTATTGATGGTCAGCGCAAAGCGGATCTATTGAGAGAATTAGCTGATCGCGAAGGGTTGATGCTTGAGCAGGTCATTGCAGTGGGTGATGGGGCCAATGATTTACCCATGCTAGATATAGCAGGCTTAGGTATTGCATTTAGAGCCAAACCGTTGGTTGAGGCATCAGCTAAACAGGCCATTTCTAGCTTAGGTTTAGATGGTATTCTTTATTTATTGGGATATTCGGATAAAGACACTGGTATTCTGGGGTAAAACTAAGCATAACAAGCCTGCTTTTGATGCTAAGCTAGTTAAAAGTACAGTCACATCAGGTATCATACCCCTTTAGTAATAATTGAGAGCAAATAATAATGGGCAACTATTCCACCAATGAATTTCGATCTGGTCTAAAAGTGATGCTAGACGGAGACCCCTGTTCAATTTTAGACAATGAATTTGTAAAACCAGGTAAGGGGCAAGCCTTTAATCGAGTTAAGCTTCGAAATTTAAAAACTGGTCGAGTGCTAGAAAAGACTTTTAAATCTGGAGAGTCTATCGAAGGTGCTGATGTGTTGGATATGGATATGCAATATCTCTATAACGATGGTGATTTTTGGTACTTTATGGAGCCTGATACCTTTGAGCAGCATCAAGCAACTGAAACAGCGGTTGGTGATACTCAGCTGTGGCTTAAAGAGCAGGATACCTGCATGGTGACCCTATATAATGGCTCTCCACTATCGGTTACACCGCCAATTCACGTTGAGCTAGAGATTGTTGAGACAGACCCAGGTTTAAGGGGTGATACAGCTCAGGGTGGCAGCAAGCCAGCAAAAGTAGTGACTGGTGCAACCGTCAAGGTGCCGCTATTTTTAGATCAGGGAGATGTGATCAAAGTGGATACTCGAACTGGGGAATACCAAGGTCGCGCTAAGGATTGATTTCTGTAAGAGTTCAAAGAGAGGCTATAGCATAGATATCTGGCGACCCAGTGCGCAACCAAAAGTTTTGCATATGCGAGCAGAATTATTTGCTTATCTGCGTACTTTTTTTGCAGAGCAGTCAGTATTAGAGGTAGACCCTCCATGCCTTGCCGCAACCACAGTAACAGATCTTAATATTGAGAGTATAAAAGCCCAGATGGGAGGCGCATCTGGCTACTTGCAAACCTCACCTGAATTTTTTATGAAGCGTATGCTGGCCTCTGGTTTAGGTGATATTTATTATCTGGGTAAGGCCTTTCGCGATGCCGAGCAGGGCTCAAGGCATAATCCAGAGTTCACTCTATTAGAGTGGTATCGCGTCGACTATGATGAGTATCAACTGATGGCTGAAATTGAATCTCTGGTTTGTGGTGCATTCAGCAGATTAATAAATTCTACACCTAGAGTTACGCGGACCAGTTACGGTGATTGCTTTGAAAAATCGCTGCAGCTTGACCCTCACACAGCCTCTCTTGAAGCACTCCAAGCTACAGCGGTAAATCAGGGCTATAAAGATTGGGCCAATGAAACCCGTGCAAACTGTTTAGACCTTTTATTTAGCGAAATTATTGAGCCCAGCTTACCTAAAGGCTTAGTATTTATTTATGACTATCCAGCCTGTCAGGCTGCTCTAGCGCAAACTTATCAGGATGAAAAGGGGAGGCTCGTTAGTCGCAGATTTGAAGCTTTCTTAGACTCTGTAGAACTGGCAAATGGTTATTTTGAGTTAAGAGATGCGCAGCAGCAAAACCAGCGTTTCAATGAAGATAATCGTCTTAGAACGCGGGCTAAAAAACCGGCTATGGCAACCGATAAACATCTTGATCGGGCGATGCAAGTTGGTCTTCCAAGTTGTAGTGGTGTGGCATTGGGCGTCGATAGGCTTCTTATGCAGCTCTGCGGTGTAAGCTCGATTAATGAGGTTCTAGCTTTCCCTTGGGAGCGATGTTAGCAGGGCTTGAAATAATGATTCATAACTTTAGAGGGCTCACTAACATCCGTCTTGCCCACCACTTCTGCAGGGACACCTGCGACAATAGAATGAGTAGGAACAGATTTAAGAACCACACTTGAAGCAGCCACCATAGACCCCTCGCCAATTTCTATATTGCCTAAAACTTTAGCTCCTGGGCCCAGAAGCACACCTTTTCTAATTTTTGGATGACGATCGCCGCTTTCTTTTCCGGTTCCGCCCAAGGTGACTGACTGCATTATTGAAACACAGTCTTCAATTACCGCTGTTTCACCAATGACCAAACCAGTTGCGTGGTCAATTAAAATACCAGATCCAATGGTAGCTGCCGGATGAATATCAACGGCAAAATGGGTAGAGATGCTATATTGTAACATTAGAGCAAGTGACTGATTACCTTGGTGCCAAAGTGCGTGAGTAACCCTGTAGGCCTGTAATGCCAAAAAGCCTTTAAAGTAAAGAAAAGGCGTGCTGTAAACAGAACAGGCAGAATCCCTATCCACTGTTGCTTGAATATCTCGTGATGTGGCAAATAGGATTTTCTCATCATCAAATACTTTGTTCATTAAGGGCTGTAGTAATCCTATCGGCAAGGCATGATTGGATAGTTTGCTGGCAAGGTGAAAGCTCAGAGAATCGCCCAAAGAGCGGTGATCTAGAATGGTAGATTGTAAAAACTGTTCTAGTATGGGCTCTTTATCAAGCGCAATAGTGGTTTCATTAACAATTTTTTGCCAAATAAGGTCGATTGATTGCTGTTTATTCACCGATACACCAATTTAATCACAGTATTAAAAGTCTATATTTTGATCGAGCTTGAGTGATTATGCCAGCTTGTTTTTGCAATACACCATAAATCGACTGATTTTGCGCCAGCCATTAACAAGGAAGCTGTTGCTGCCTTGGCGGTAGACCCCGTTGTAACTACATCATCAACCAGTGCTATAGATTTTCCTTGGATCTCGGAATGTTTTCTAGTGCCAAATGTAGTGGCTAAAATTTTCATTCGCTGCAGTCTGCTTTGGCTTCGTTGAGGTTTACCAAGCTGTTTGCGAAAACAGATATCATTTCGAAGTAGAGTCTGTGTGAGCTTGGTAGATAAAAACTCTGCGATTAAGTAGCTTTGATTAAACCCCCTAGAGAGCATTTTTAAAGGGTGCGCGGGCATAGGAATCATAATTTCTGGCCTATTTAATGGCTTATATGCCTTTTGAAGATATTTGGCGAGTAGCAAGCTTAGTTGTTTTGTTTCTGGTGCATAAGGGTTTTGTTTAATGCTGTTAATAGCCGATGAAATAGGGTAACTATAGTCGCACAGAGTAAGGCATTGCCTGTAGTTTGGGGGGGTCTTTTGGCAATCGGGACAGATGCCCGTGGACAGCAACGGTTCGGCGCATCTAACGCAGTGTTGAGAGATATAGGGAAGGTTATTAATGCAGTTTGTGCAAAAAATCTGCTGTTTCGGATCTAATGCCTCCCGACACAGGCTGCATGAGTTGGGGAAAAAATTTCGCCTTAGCGAGACTAGTTTTGAAGCAAGATCCATCTTGCTGATCATTTAACCAGACCTCCTATCTATTGGTGCGTTATATACCCTGAATTAAATCACCTTACTAGTGGGATCGTCATCGCTATCAGTCACATTTTCATCGGAAGCATCTGATTGCTTTTTGCTGGTTTCATTTTCATCTAAACCATAGTCTTCACTCAGGATACCGCCTGGAACCTTGGGGGCATAATCCCGAGGTGGTTGGACGTCTTCAGCATTTATCAATGGGTTTCCATCTTCATCAGTAAGATTAAGATCAATGCCGCCAGACTTTAGTAGTTGTCTGCCGATTTCTGGGCTTGCCAGCCTTATAGCGCTAGTGGCTAGATGCTCATGAATTTGGCGATAGCTTTGCGACATGCTGGTAGTTAGGTGAGATACTTTTAAAAAGTGCTCGGTTACTTCCTGTTGGTAGCGTTTTAATTGGCGCTCAGAATGCGCAAGTTTTTTCTCCAAATCGCGAACAGAGTGATCGCCAGATTTATTTTGACGAGCAAATAGATGCCCAAGACCAGCACCAATAAGAAAAAATGTTGCTGCTGTGAGAATAATTGTTAGCGTACTCATACTTCCCTCAAAAAATTAACCAATTGCCATATATAGTAATGGAGATATTGTAACCCAATATAGAGATTTATACTGCATTATGCCAATGTCCAAGTATTTCATAGTGCATGATAGGAATACAAATTATGTTGCTATGGGTTGTGTTGCCGAGAATGGATAGGTAGAGTGCTGATTGCCGAATTTCATTGTGCATACTAATGACCACGCCAAAACAGCGCTACTATGACGATTTAAATTGTGAGGGCTTTGTCGCAGACAATGCCCAAAAACGTGCTGTGGATCTTCTTGATAGCCTCTACCACCGTTTAATGGCTGTAAAAAGTCGAGAAAAAGACGATAGTTTAATTATTCGGATTACGCATTTTATTAAAAAGCCTCAAAAATTTCCCGAGTATGGTCTTTATATGTGGGGTGGCGTCGGTCGTGGTAAAACCTACTTAATGGATAGTTTTTATGAGTCATTGCCTTTTGAGTCCAAGTTACGTATTCATTTTCACCGATTTATGCGCAGAGTTCATAGTGACTTAAGCGTTTTTAAGGGTTATGCTAACCCCTTGGAAAAAGTGGCAGACAAAATTTCCAGTGAAACAGACATTATCTGTTTTGATGAATTCTTTGTCAGTGATATCGCCGATGCTATGATTTTGGGTACGCTATTTGAGGCTCTTTTTGCGCGTGGAGTCTGCTTGGTAGCAACCTCCAATATAGCGCCGGAAAAACTGTATCAAAACGGTTTGCAGCGACAACGTTTTCTGCCCGCGATTGATCTTATCGAAAAGCATTGTCAGGTTGTTAATGTAGATGGTGGAACAGACTATCGACTTCGAGCACTAACCAATACCTCTCTGTATCATTCACCATTAGGTCATGAGAGCGATATAGCTATTGCAGACATATTTGAAACCTTAACGGTTAATGATAAAAGTATTATTCGAGACTCTGAGATATCGGTAAATGGCAGGGCTATTCCAGTGATGGCTATGACATCAGATGTTATATGGTTTGATTTTTTGGCTATTTGCGACGGGCCGCGAAGTCAAAATGACTATATAGATCTTGCTTGTGAGTTTCATGCGGTGGTAGTGTGTAATGTGCCTATTCTTAACGCGGAAAGAGAAGATAGCGCAAGACGATTTATTAATTTAGTGGATGAGTTTTATGATCGCAATGTTAAACTTGCGATTTCAGCTCAGCGCCCCTTGGAGCAACTTTACCAAGGCAATAAGTTAGCCTTTGAGTTTGAAAGAACACAGAGTCGATTAATAGAAATGCAAAGTTTGGAATTTTTGTCGCTCCCACATCAGATTGATTAGCATTTGATTTTAGTTTTACGGGACAAACACCGAATTACCAGCTGTTTTTGCATAATATTGGTCGCTATAAGAAAAAAAGTTGATATTTGCATCAATCAGCTCTTGTAATAGAGCAATATGCTCTTTACAATTCGCCCCCTTTTTTGGGATAGCCCAAGTTTGGCAGGAACTAATGAAAACTTATAGTGCAAAAGCAGAATCAGTAGAACGCGATTGGTATGTTGTAGATGCGGCCGGTAAAACACTAGGTCGTTTGGCAACCGAGGTTGCGTCACGCTTGCGTGGAAAACACAAGCCAGAATACACCCCTCACGTTGACACTGGCGATTATATCGTTATTGTTAATGCGGAGAAAATCACTGTGACTGGCAATAAAGCCAAGAACAAAATTTATTATTCTCACACTGAATATCCAGGTGGCATCAAGGATATCAGTTTTGAAAAGTTGTTGGATAAAGCGCCAGAGCGCGTTCTTCAATCAGCGGTCAAAGGCATGTTGCCAAAAGGTCCACTTGGGCGTGAGATGTTCAGAAAACTTAAAATTTATGTAGGTTCAGAGCATCCTCATACGGCACAACAGCCTCAGACCTTAGAACTGTAACGGAAAGAAATCATGGCAGACACACAATATTACGGCACTGGCCGACGTAAGACATCAGCGGCACGCGTGTTTCTAAAAAGCGGTAAGGGCGATATACAAGTTAATGATCGCGCATTGGACATTTATTTCGGTCGAGAAGTTGCTCGAATGATTGTTCGTCAACCATTTGATGTGGTTGAGCTAACCGATAAATTTGATGTAAAAATCTCAGTCTCTGGTGGTGGAAATTTCGGTCAAGCTGGAGCCATTCGCCACGGTATAGCACGTGCACTGGTTGAGTATGATGAAAACCTTCGTCCTTCTTTAAGAAAGGCTGGGTTCCTTACTCGTGATGCTCGTCAGGTTGAACGTAAAAAAGTTGGTTTGCACAAAGCAAGAAAACGCCCTCAGTTCTCCAAGCGTTAATACACAAAGTTTTGAAAAAGCCCAGCATTTTTGTTGGGTTTTTTTTGCTTAAAAATCATGGAGTTAGCTATTTTACAGCCATAAGCGGTATTGCTAAAAAAAAGAGTCTACCCTATAATGTGGCCACCTAAAAATTCATGCTTTCTGGCATGATATACATTCCAATTTTTTGTAAGGGAGAGCGTCATGAGCAATGACGGTGTCAATCATAGTCGTCGTAAATTTTTGCTGGGAGCCACAGGCGTTGTCGGTGGAGCTGGTATAGTCGGTGCAGCCGTACCCTTTGTTGCCTCATGGCAGCCAAGCGCTAAAGCTAAAGCTGCTGGAGCGCCAGTTAGAGTGAATATTTCTAAATTAGAAGCAGGAGGAAGATTAGTTGTGGAGTGGCGTGGAAAGCCAGTTTACATTTTGCGTCGAACGCAAGAATCTCTGGATGCTCTAAACCAAATTGATGCTGGTGCATTGAAGGATGCAAGCTCTGATAGCGCTAACCAACCGGCCTATGTTGCGGGTAGTGCGAGATCGCTTCAGGGTAAAGAGGAAGTGCTAGTTCTGGTGGGTTTGTGTACCCATCTTGGTTGTGCTCCTATGTACAGGCCAGATGTTGGTGCTGCTGATCTTGGTGGTGATGCTTGGTTGGGTGGATTTTTCTGCCCCTGTCATGGTTCGACATTCGATATGTCTGGACGTGTTTTTGTTAACGTACCAGCACCGACAAATTTAGAGATTCCGCCGCATATGTACGAGTCTGATGATGTATTGGTTATTGGCGTAGACACGGAGGTGGCGTAATGAGTAACGAAACTGGATTTGCAGCATGGCTTGATTCACGAATGCCCACGCTTAAGCGTGAGTGGAATCGTCATATGGCGCAATACTATGCCCCTAAAAACTTTAATTTCTGGTATTTCTTCGGCGTTTTGTCGATGGTTGTACTGGTTATTCAGTTAGTGACCGGTATTTGGTTGCTAATGAGCTACCAAGGCTCTGCAGAGCAAGCCTTTGCTTCGGTTGAATATATAATGCGAGATGTTGAGCTGGGCTGGATTATCCGCTACGCCCACTCCACAGGTGCGTCCGCCTTCTTTATTGTGGTATACCTGCATATGTTCCGCGGACTGATTTACGGGTCATACAAGGCCCCGCGAGAGCTGGTCTGGATCTTTGGTATGACCATCTATGTGGCACTTATGGCAGAAGCTTTCCTAGGGTATGTATTGCCTTGGGGCCAAATGTCATACTGGGGTGCTCAGGTTATCATTTCTCTATTTGGTGCCATACCTGTTGTTGGTGAAGATATCGTTCAGTGGATTCGCGGTGACTATCTAATTTCTGGTATCACACTAAACCGCTTTATGTCACTTCACGTTGTCGCTATGCCAATCATTCTTTTGGCACTGGTGGTGATGCATATTATTGCACTACACGATGTTGGCTCAAACAACCCAGATGGCGTAAGTATTAAAAAATACAAAGATAAAGAAGGTAATCCAATTGATGGCCTACCCTTCTTTCCTTATTTTGTTATTCACGATTTAGCACCCATTGTTGTGTTTTTCTTTGTGTTCTGTGCGATTTTATTCTTTATGCCAGAAATGGGTGGTTACTTCCTAGAGCATGCAAATTTTGAAATTGCCAACTCATTGAAGACACCAGAGCATATTGCCCCTGTATGGTATTTTACGCCGTTCTATTCAATGTTGCGTGCGGTTCCTGATAAGTTAGGTGGATTTATTACCATGGCTGCTGCTATTGCGGTTCTATTTGTCTTGCCTTGGTTGGATCGTAGTCCAGTGCGCTCAATGCGTTACAAAGGCATTGTTAGTCGAATCGCTATTTTGGTGTTTGTGGCCTGCTTTATAATCCTTGGATATCTTGGTGTTAAAGCGGTAACGGATGGACGCACGTTGTTGGCTCAAATTTGTACTGTTCTTTATTTTGGCTATTTTGTTGGCATTTACTTCTGGACTCGCTACGAAACGACCAAGCCAGAGCCCGATAGAATCACCATGAATGGCGGTATGGGTTTCTGGAAATCTATGGGTGCGCTTCTGTTGGTTATTTTAATGGTAGTGTTGCCTATCAAAGCGGTAGGTGCTGAAAGTGGAAAATCCTGTGGGGCTATAGATTGTGACCCTTTTACGGCAGAGTTAACTGATTATGCGTCCATGCAGCGCGGGGCGAATGTAGCCGTTAACTACTGTATGGGTTGTCACTCATTTAAGTACTCAAGATGGGAGCGCGTTGCTGATGATCTAAATATCCCGCATGATTTAATGATGGATAATCTGGTGTTTAGCGGTCAAAAAATTGGTGATTTAATGGAAATCTCCATGCCAGCCGATAGCGCTGAAGATTGGTTTGGTGCCGTTCCTCCCGATTTAACCTTGGTTGCACGCGCTCGTTCGCCAGAGTGGATCTACACCTACTTAAAGAATTTTTATGTAGACCCTTCAAGACCATTCGGGGTTAATAATAGAGTTTTTAAAGATGTTGGTATGCCTCACGCGCTTCTTGAATTGCAAGGTTTACAAGAATGTGCACCTGGCCCGGTTATCGCTGGCAACGGTGGTATCAAGCGAGATCTACTGACTGGCGAAGATCTGCTTGAGGATCCATGCGGACGGTTTACACTCGCTGAAAAAGGCACTCTCAGTGAAGCAGAATACGATCAAGCTGTTTATGATTTAACCAATTTCCTAACCTATATCGCTGAGCCAATGGGAGAACAGCGCAAGCATATTGGAAAATGGGTGCTTTTATTTTTGTTGCTGTTGCTAGTTCCTGTATTATTATTAAACCGCGAATATTGGAAAGGTATCCACTAAGAGTGAAGTTTTTCGTCACAACAGACGAAAATCACTTAAAATAAAAAGACGTACTGCGTCAAAACAACAAATGAGAGGCAATTTTGCGACGATCATCAATGACATTATTTTCCGATCCCTGTTCACAATACAGTCACAGGGTTCGCATTGTTTTGGCCGAAAAAGGTGTAACTGTTGATATCGAAGATATCGATGCTAACAATGTGACACAAGAAGTTTCAGAGTCCAACCCATACGGTACATTGCCAACACTGGTTGATCGAGATTTAGCCCTGTATGAGTCAAAGGTTGTAATGGAGTACCTCGATGAGCGTTTTCCTCATCCGCCATTGCTTCCTGTATATCCAGTCGCTAGATCACAAAGCCGTTTGTTGATTCACCGGATAGAAAAAGACTGGTGCACATTGGTGGATGCCATTATTGCTCATCCAGAGTCGAAGAAAACAGAGAAAAAGAGAAAAGAGTTTAAAGAGTCACTGATCTCTATTTCTGATCTTTTTACTGATGTTAAACCCTATTTTATGAGTGAAGAATTCACACTGGTTGATTGCTGTCTAGCACCAATGCTATGGCGCTTACCTCAGCTAGGTATCGAGATTCCAAGTACTCGTCAAACTAAGCCGCTATTGGATTATATTGATCGTTTGTTTGAAAGACCTTCATTCCAAGAAAGTCTGACAGATCTTGAGCGCGAAATCCGCGCCTAAGCTATCCATATGACTATGACGTCAAATCGTCCCTATCTACTCAAAGCTTTTTTTGAGTGGATAGTCGATTGTGACTGTACACCCTACATTGCAGTGGATGCTCATCATTCTGGTGTCGAGGTTCCTCAAGAATTTGTTACCGATGGACAAATCGTGCTTAATATTGCACCACGTGCAGTCAGTAACTTTGAGATGAACCATCAATTTGTTGCTTTCACTACACGATTTGGCGGTATACCCATAGATATTATGGTGCCGGTAGCGGCCGTTATCGGTATCTACGCGCATGAGAATGGACAGGGCGTGGTATTTGAATTGGAGGATGATCCCGAAAATGATCCGCCACCGATTAAAGGCCCAACTATGGTAGCATCAGGTAAAAGGACGAATAAGCCTTCTAAATCTAAAACTAAGCCCTCACTGCGCGTCGTAAAATAAACTCTCAACGTGAAGGCTATGATGGAGTGATCTATGCCTGAGCCTATCGCAATATTATCCGCACAGCGCACCCCGATTGGGGGAATGTTGGGTGATCTCACCAGTATTTCTAGTCCGCAATTAGGTGCCACAGCAATAGCCGCAGCTTTGCAATCTGCAGGGTTAAAACCCAATCACATTGACGAAGTTATTATGGGTTGTGTGCTCAGTGCTGGTTTGGGTCAGGCCCCTGCTCGGCAAGCAGCGTTAGCTGCTGGTTTAAACACTAACACCTCATGTACCACGGTCAATAAAGTCTGTGGTTCCGGTATGTATGCAGTGACCGCAGCTTGCAATGCGTTGCGTTCTGGTCAAGCTAAGGGAGTTATTGCCGGTGGTATGGAAAATATGAGCCGGGCACCTCACTTACTGCCTGAGGCTCGGTCAGGCTATCGTTTTGGTGATCGTCAGCTTCAAGATCATATGCAAATTGATGGTTTGCAGGATGCTTTCAAAGGCCTTTCTATGGGATATTTTGCTGAACAGTGTGCGGCTAAATATAACTTTAGTCGTATTGATCAGGACGCTTTTGCATTGGAATCTTTAATGCGCGCCCAGCGTGCAATTGAAAAGGGATTGTTTGATCAAGAAATTATTCCAATTACTGTATCAAATAAAAAACAACAGCTATTGATCGAGCATGATCAACAGCCGCTTTCGGCAAAACCAGAAAAAATTTCAACGCTTCCACCTGCATTTATTGAAGAGGGTACAGTGACAGCCGCCAATGCTAGTTCCATTTCAGATGGTGCCGCCGCCCTTACATTAATGTTAGCCAGCAAGGCAGAGGATCAAGGTCTAAAGCCAATGGCATTAATACACGGATATGATCAAGCAGCTCATGAGCCGGAATGGTTTACCACAGCGCCAGTAGCAGCCATTGAAAAGACGTTGCAGCGCGTAGGGTGGACCGTTGCTGATGTTGATCTATGGGAAATTAACGAAGCCTTTGCAGTAGTCCCATTAGCGGTAATGCATGAGTTAGGTATTGCCCATGACCGATTAAATATAAATGGCGGTGCCTGTGCGCTTGGGCATCCTATAGGCGCTAGTGGCGCGCGAATTATTGTTTCATTAATTCACGCGCTACAACAAACTAATGGGAAAAAAGGTGTCGCTAGCCTGTGTATTGGCGGCGGAGAGGCCACCGCAGTGGCCCTTGAGTTGGTATAAGTAGGTTAGTCTACGTATTCAAATACTTTGACCACTTTTCTAACGCCGCTATTACTGCTAGCAATATTGGCCGCTAAATCACCGTTAGCTTTAGTCGTTATACCCATAAGAAAAACAACGCCATCTTCAGCAAGAACAGTAATTTGAGATGAATTGATCTGTTTTTCGTAAATCAATTTGGTTTTAATTTGTGTGGCAAGAATTAAGTCGTTGGTGCGAGATACTAAAGAGGTATTCCCCCTGACTTGTAGCTCATTATGAACTTTACGTACACCCGTAAAATCACGAGCAACCTTGCCCGCAAGTATCTTTATCTCGTTACTGGGTACTTCACCTGCTAAAAGAACAACCGAATTGACGCTAGTTACATTGATGTGGGCATCATTGAGTTCAGGCGCGGCCTTTTTAAGGTTTACCCCAATATAGGTACTCATTTTTTTATCATTTAAATTTGAAATGATGCCCTTTTTAGTGGGATCCGGCTCAAAGGGTTCAGTGGTGAAAGTATTTACCAGGCTGGTGCAACCAGTAAGAAAAATTGCACTGATGGCCAGCACTATTAATTGTCGCATTTAATTTCCTCCAAAAATCTTGTTGTCTATTAATGTGCATAGGCACTGAATAATTAAAAAATTTACTGCTGAAATTGATTGCTTTCCATAGTCGGCACAGCTTATCTCAATATCCTGTACGCTTAATCTATTTGCAAGAAATTGATCATCTGTTGCTGATATCAGTAATATTAGTAGCCCTTTTTCTATCGCAGCATCAATGGTATTTTTTAATAAGAGACTATTATGGCCTGAGTCAAAAACCACTAAAATATCGTCAGCTTGACCATGAATATGTAGCAATTTGGAAAAGGCATCATCCTCTTTGTCACCATTGGCTAGGCGATCTAGGTCGATGGCGGGAAAACCTGGGCGCTCAATTTGATAGCCAGAGGCCAAATAATGCACAAAAAGCTGAGACAGGGGGTTGGTATCACCATTTCCACAGCTGTAAATAGATTGGCCAGAAAGAAGTGCATGAGTTACTTTTTCGGCAGCATCCGCTATTTTATTGGCACAATTTTCACCCATCATCATCGTGGTTTCAATATGATTTTGAAGATGTTGAAATACCAATTGATTCATAGTTTTTGTTCCGCTGCAAAGTTAGAGTAGGATATTCTGAATCCAGTTGATAGTACAGTGTAAATGCGACTCTTTTGAGGGGCTAATGGCAACTGCATCAAATCTTACAGCGGTGTTACTGCCATAATTTTTAGTAAGTAGATAATTTTCAGCTGTAGCTTTTAATCGCTGGCACTTTTTTGATGTAATTGATTCTTCAGCACTACCATAAGTCGAATTTTTTCTATATCGGACTTCGACAAAAACAAGGCAACTCTGCTCTGTCATAATCAGGTCAATTTCACCATATTTACTGTGCCAATTACGCTCTTTGACTTTTAATCCTCGCGTTATTAACCAATCGCAGGCCAATTTTTCAGACCAATCACCTATCGCTTTAGAGTTCATGGGCGATGTTGGGCGTTGTAAATTAATGGATTTTCTTAACAATTGGCTAAACAATAATCCCCTCCATGGGTTTTGTCGGTGCGCTAGTGTATTTCTATTGCTTTGCCGCGCTCGAATTTAGCCCACTTTTGCTCCCGTGTAATTGCCCCATCTTTCAATGAGAGTAAACCGGTTGAGCCGAAAATGGGTAGTGATTGTGATTTTTCAATTGAATGGAGATTTCTCGCTATCAAAAAGCTGTCGTGACCCAGAGCAAAAAGCTGCTTGTAAGCGGTGTGTAATTGGGTATCTGGTTTTAAGTCGACAGGTAGCTGACCACTTAAAGCCCAGGGCATGGATGAAAACTCAACTCCAGATAAATCCCGATCCAAACCAACTTGTTCTACGCCATTGTAAATATGCGAAGTGCCTATTACAGGTACTTTGGATGCGTATAGAAAGTCTAGAGCAGGTTTTATTTGTCTGGCTTTGAGTGGATAGCCCAACATAACAACCAAATCAATATCCTGCCTTCTGCGCGCAGTATAGTTGACGCGACTATTTATAAATCGCTTGATAGCTAACCCGCGCTGTTCACTCAAATCTATATGCAGTGGTTTTTTTAATAATTTGGTAAAGTCATTGACTGTTAGCGGATAGAGTACATTTTCAGTCAAATTTCCGCCCTTGCTAGCCCAATATTGAGTAAAGAATTCGGATGATCTTTTACCCCAACTATTTTCAGGCGCAATCATTAAAATATGTTTATGGCCTTTTCCCCATGCGCGGTCTGCAATCTGCGTTAATTCATCTACAGTAGATAAGCCAAATTGAAAAAGATTCTCAATGTCAGTCAACTGATTATTGTCTAGTCGATTTAAAGTCAGAGTCGGCAAGGGTAAGTCCCCCGTTGACATCAAATTCTCAACTTCGGATTGACGCAGTGGTCCAATCACCATGTCCATCCCATCATCAACTGCCTGATTGTAGACATCCATAATGGGACGGGTCGAAGTATCGTAGAGTCGCACTTCAGGCAGACTAAGCGATTTCTTGCTCGCTAAATTCATGGTGTCATAGTAGGCACTCATAAAACCTTGAATCAGCGTTTGGCTTGGTGTGTAGTAATCATCCTGTAGTGGAAGAAGAAGCGCAATTTGGTCAGGGTTGCTGCTCCAGAATGTACTGCTGCCAAAAAAAGAAGGTGACACTTTTGACGCTGGGTGACCTTTCCATTCACGTCGCCATTGGCTATAAATAGAGTTCTGCTCATCTGGGTGAGCTAAATAGCGACGGCTATTAGCCGCTAGATCTAGCCAGCCTGATAATACAAAACCTTTAATATTAGTTTGCTCGAGTTGTCGATATGGCATGCGAGAGGTCATTGACCAGATGCGATCATGAATATCACGGATATGGGATTTACGTTTTGCCAGCCGACTGAGTGTTATTAACGCTTTTAACACCTGATAATAATTGCCGTTAGCAAAAGCTACATCAGCCTGTAGATTAAGAATTTTTTGTTTAAGTTCTGTACCCTGTCGGCCAAAAAGTGCTTTAAATCGTGGTTGATTAAGCTGTTTTGCAGCAAGTTTCACGTGAAATAATGCAGAGTAATTTTCAGCAGCTATTAGAGTAAAGTCGATAAAGTGTCGGTTGCTAAGGTTTTGTGTATTAATTGTGCTTAAAATCTTATTACTTGTCTTAATTTGACCTGAAGCAGATAAGATCTCAGCGTTACTAATTTTTTGTTGATCAGACATTTGATCAATGTCATTGAGTAATGGATCCGACTGATAACGGAGGTCTGCGTCTGAAAATAATGCTAACTCTGAAGCATTAGGCGTTTTTTGCACGCTTGTAGTTGGCGCACAGCCCCCAATAAAGGCTAAGATGCTAACTACAACAAATAAAGGCAAAGTGTATTTTTTCATGGACTCTAATCGAACCGGTGTATTATCTATTGTAGCAACTCCTATAGGCAATCTAAACGATATGGTGCCGCGTGCTATTCAGACCCTGAAGTCTGTTAGTTTAATCGCCTGCGAAGATACTCGCCATAGTAAAAAATTACTAAATCACTTCAGCATCGATAAACCCTGTGTAGCCTATCATGATCATGGCGATAGACAAACGATAGAAAAGCTACTCGTGCGTTTAGAAAATGGCGAGGATATTGCGCTAATTTCAGATGCAGGTACGCCGTTGATCTCTGACCCTGGCTACCGACTGGTTGCCCAGGCGCGTAGCCGAGGAGTTACTGTGGTGCCCATTCCTGGAGCCTGTGCTGCTATTGCCGCTCTAAGTGTATCTGGATTACCTACGGATAGCTTTCTCTTTGGTGGTTTTTTGCCCGCTAAAACGGGGCAGCGAAAAACTGTGCTCAATGATCTTAAGGCCGCCACTGAAACACTGGTGTTTTATGAAGCTCCGCACCGTATTCTAGATACAGTCGTTGATATGATAGAGATATTTGGAGAGCAACGTCAGGGATTTTTAGCGCGTGAAATGAGTAAAACATTTGAGACCTTTTTGCAGGGTAGTCTGATTGAATTACAGCAGCAAATTTCTTTGGACACTAATCAGCAACGTGGCGAGATAGTGTTAGTGATTGCGGGTGCTGATGAAAAAACCACTACCACCACAGTCAATGCAGAAAAAGTACTTAAGCTACTACTTAAGGAATTACCTGCCTCGAAAGCCGCTTCCCTAACAGCAAAAATTTGTGGTGCCGATAAAAAAGCAATGTATCAGGCCGCACTGCATTTTCAGGGGAAGTAACTAGTCGTTGGGCCATCCACCCAAATCTTTCCAGCGGTTGACTATAGTGCAAAATAACTCAGCCGTTTTGGTAGTGTCATAAAGGGCATGGTGAGCATCTTGATTATTGAAATCGATTTTGGCTGCCTGACAGGCTTTAGCCAAAACAGTTTGTCCAAAGGCTAACCCAGCAAGACTTGAGGTATCAAAGCATGAAAACGGATGGAATGGATTGCGCTTAATCTGTGCTCTTTCTACCGCAGCGTTCACAAATCCTAAATCAAAGTGAGCATTATGCGCGACCATTACTGCTCTGGTGCATCCAGTTTCGGTGATTTCTCGGCGAATGGGTTGGAATATTTCGCGCAGGGCATCACCTTCATCCATTGCATTTCGATCACTGTCGTAGATATCAATGCCAGTAAATTCAAGAGCGGCCTGCTCAACTATGCCGCCGGAAAAGGGCTCAATGTTTTTACTAAAGCGCTCCTTTATTTGTAAATATCCTTGGCTGTCCATTTCTAAAATCACTGCAGCTATTTCTAGTAAGGCATCTGTTCCCGAATTAAATCCACCGGTTTCAACATCGATAACCACCGGTAAAAAACCGCGAAAGCGCTGCGCGATCAATGATGGCTGTAATAATTCTTCTGGCATATCCATTATGATTCGAGTCTCCAACTTAGTTTATTGCCAGCCGCCAAAGGTATAATTTCCGATCCATCAAAAGGCAGTGAAGATGGAATTTCCCATGATTCTTTTTTTAGGCTTATGGACGTATTATTGTAGGGTAGGTTGTAAAAATCTGGACCATTAGTGCTAGCGAAAGCCTCTAGTTTATCCATCGCTCCCGCTTTATCAAATACTTCAGCGTAAAGCTCAACTGCCGCAGGGTGGCTAAAGCAGCCCGCACAGCCACAGCAACTTTCTTTGCTATCTCTTGTGTGAGGTGCAGAATCTGTGCCCAAGAAGAATTTTTTGTTACCGCTCACAGCGGCCTTGATCAATGCTTTTTGATGAATATCACGCTTTAAGATTGGCAGGCAAAATAGGTGAGGGCGAATGCCGCCAACTAGCATATGATTGCGATTGTAAAGTAAATGCTGAGGCGTAATTGTGGCTGCAATATTATCGCCAGCTGAGGATACAAAATTAGCTGCCTGTTGCGTTGTAATATGTTCAAAAATTATTTTTAATGTAGGGTATTGAGCAACCAAATTAATTAAATGTCGTTCGATAAATACCGCTTCACGATCAAAGATATCAATAGTTTCATCCGTGACTTCGCCGTGAAGTTGTAGCACCATTCCAACTTCCTGCATGGTCTCTAAAACATCACCAATATTGGCTATATCAGTAACCCCTGAATCAGAATTAGTTGTAGCGCCGGCTGGGTAGTATTTGCAGCCATAGATAAATCCACTGTCGGCAGCAGCGCGGATTTCTTCAGTACGGGTGTTATCAGTTAAATAGAGAACCATTAATGGCTCCCAATTTGATCCCTCGGGGCGATTGGCAATTATTCTATCGCGATAGGCCTTGGCTTCAGCGACACTTGTCACAGGTGGTTTGAGATTTGGCATAACAATGCCGCGGCCAAAACCGCGAGTTGCCGCTGGAACTGTAGTTGCTAGAGCTGAATCATCTCGAAGATGCAGATGCCAGTCGTCTGGCTGAATAAGTGTTATTTTTGCCATGTTTAGAGAATCTCTTATTAAGTTGCTAATGCTACCCTAAACCACTGCTTCAGAACAGGCTTAACAGGACTGTGGCAATAACCAATCGTTGCAAATCAGCTAATCGGAACTATAAACCACACAGAGAGTTTAATTTAGGGTAAAATTCGCACCATTCTTAATCAATAGGGTTTAGTAAAGTGTCATCGGTTAATAAAGTAGTTCTCGCCTATTCAGGCGGCTTAGATACCTCGGTTATCGTTAAATGGTTGCAAGAGGAATATCAGTGTGAGGTTGTTACCTTTACTGCTGATATCGGTCAGGGTGAAGAAGTTGAGCCCGCGCGTGCCAAGGCTCAAGCACTTGGCGTAAAAGAAATCTATATTGATGATCTTCGTGAAGAATATGCAAGAGACTATGTGTTTCCAATGTTTCGCGCCAATACCATCTATGAGGGTGAATATCTTTTAGGTACTTCTATTGCGCGACCATTAATTGCCAAGCGTTTAATTGAAATTGCTAATGAAACCAATGCCGATGCTATCTCTCATGGCGCTACCGGTAAAGGCAATGATCAGGTACGCTTTGAGCTTGGCGCCTACGCTCTTAAGCCTGGTATTCAGGTGATAGCCCCTTGGCGTGAGTGGGATCTAAACTCTCGAGACAAGCTAATGACATACTGTGAGCAGCACAGTATTCCCGTAGAAATGAAGCGCGGTAAAAAATCACCTTTCTCTATGGATGCCAACCTACTGCATATTTCTTATGAGGGCGGCAATCTAGAAGATCCTTGGTCAGAAGCTGAAGATGATATGTGGCGGTGGACTGTTGCGCCAGAAGACGCGCCAGATCAACCCACATACCTAAATATTAGTTATCAGCAAGGTGACATTGTGGCCATTGATGGCAAGCAGATGTCAGCTGCTACAGTGATTGAATATTTAAATAAGGTGGCCGGCGACAATGGTGTTGGTCGGTTAGATATTGTTGAAAATCGCTATGTGGGTATGAAGTCACGAGGCTGTTACGAAACCCCAGCCGGCACTGTGATGATGAAAGCTCATCGCGCTATTGAATCTATCACACTCGATCGTGAAGTGGCGCATCTTAAAGATGAATTAATGCCTAAATATGCCAAGCTAATTTATAACGGATACTGGTGGGCGCCCGAGCGTCTAATGCTTCAAACTGCTATTGATCAAAGTCAGCAAGTTGTGAATGGTGAGGTAAGAGTGAAGCTTTACAAAGGCAATGTGACGGTTGTAGGTCGCAGGTCGGACGACAGTTTATTCGACGCAAATATTGCGACATTTGATGATGATGGTGGCGCTTATAATCAGGCTGACGCTGAGGGCTTTATTAAACTCAATGCTCTGCGTCTTAGAATTGCAGCGCAGGCGGGCCGCAAACTTTAGTACAAAAAAAGGGGTTAGAAGTGAACTTCTAACCCCTTACTTTTAACGGTTAAGAACGCTTAAGAAATATGTCCCGTTGTTCTAATTCTTTTTGCACCTTTAATTGGCGCCGGCTTATCTGCTTCAGCCTTAAGTTTTATTTGCCAATCAATGGCATTTTTAATCGCCATTAAAAAACCCATCACCAAAAACGCGCCAGGTGGCAGGATAGCTATCAAGAAGCTATAGCCTTCACCGAAGGGGCGCAGTGTCCAGTTTTCAGCGGTGGGTCCAAACAGTAATTGCATATCAGCCAGCAATGTCCCCTGACCTAAAAGCTCTCTTAAAGCGCCAAGACATATTAGTACCATTAGAAAGCCTAGCCCCATCATAAACCCATCGACTGCCGCCATGCCGACAGGCTGTTTGCTAGCGAATGCTTCAGCTCGACCGAGAATTGCACAGTTAGTAACGATCAAGGGGATAAAGATTCCTAGAATTTGATAAAGCTCATAGGTAAAAGCTTTCATAACTAATTCAGCACAGGTGACAAAGGTTGCAATAATAATCACAAAAACGGGTAATCTGACGGCATCGCTTACATGGTGACGAATTAACGACACAATAATATTTGAACCAATAAGTACCATCATGGTTGCCAGACCAAGCCCAAGGGCATTAACCACAGTACCTGTAACGGCGAGAAGAGGGCACAGGCCAAGCAGTTGAACTAGCGCAGGGTTGTTCGTCCATAGCCCATTTTTGGTTACCTCAGAGAGGCTAACATTACTCATTGTATTGGCTGCTCATTTAAAGGGTGAATAGCTGAATTATTAAGTGCAGTTACTAATCGCTCTTTGTCTTGATTAAAGTATTGCAAAGTTTTAGCGATTTGGTGAATAACCGCTCTAGGCGTGATGGTTGCGCCAGTAAACTGATCAAACTCACCTTTTTCCTTTTTAACATTCCAAGCATTAGGTGCTGACTTTGCGAGGGATTTACCATTAAAGCTGAGAATCCAATCACTTTTACGTAGATCAACCTTATCACCCAAGCCGGGCGTTTCTTTATGCTCGATGACACGAACCCCAGCGACACTGCCATCAAAATTTACACCAATAATCATTGCAATATCGCCGCTATAACCTTCTGCAGTGATCGATGGGATAATCGCAGCAACTGGCTGGCCATCAAGACGTGCTATATGAATATCACCGCCAGACTCAAGTCCGAGGGTTGCCCAATATTTTTCAGGGATCGGCTGAAGATCCAATAGTAGATCGTTGTTGTGTCGCTCTACGGGAATAATTTCGAATAATGCTTTTTGTGCGGCAATGCGCTCTGACTCAGCAATAGGCTTCTCAGTTAAACGATCTGTGGATGCTAGAATGAGTGCTGTAATCAAAGCAAATAATGCCAACAGCAAGCTATTTTTACCCATTGATTTAACAATCATCAGTCTTCCAACCTCTCTGTTGCCTTGCGGCGATCAGTGTGGCCATAGGTGCGTGGCAAAGTATAGTTATCGATAAAAGGTGCGGTAAAATTAGCCAGTAAAACAGCGAATGCCACTGCATCTGGATAATTTCCCCAGCTGCGAATAATAAATACCAAAATACCAATCAAGGCGCCATAAATTAGCCGGCCGCGATGACTAACTGCAGAAGAAACTGGGTCAGTAAGAATAAAGAATGCGCCCATCATAGATGCACCACTCAATAGATGCATAAGCGGAGAGCCAGGGCTTTGCGAGCTACCAGAATCCCAAAAAATTAATGACATTAAAGCCAGCGCTACCAACATAGCAACAGGCCCATGCCATGTGAATACACGACTGCAAAGCAGAAGAATGCCGCCGGCAAGAAAGCCAAGATTAACCCACTCCCAACCCACGCCAGCAAACATAGCTTGGCTGAATAGAGAGTCTTGCTGATAAATTTGTTCAACTGTAAGTCCAGCCGCATGTTTAAAGCTGTCCAGAGGGGTTGCGCCAGTTACGCCGTCCATCGGGGATGCGCTAAAAAAGACCAATTTAAGAGACTCTAGAAAATCTGGATGGGCAACACCTTCAGGCAGTAATGCAAGGGGTGCAACCCAAGTGGTCATTTCTACTGGGAAAGAAATGAGTACCACCACATAACCCACCATTGCAGGGTTAAATGGGTTATAACCCAAGCCGCCAAAAAGTTGTTTGGCAATTACAACAGAGAAAAGCGTACCCACCACCACTACCCACCAGGGGCACAGTGGAGGCAGGGCTAGACCGAGTAAAACAGCGGTAACCACTGCACTGTAATCACCTAGGTAAAACCAAACCGGGCGATTACGCATTTTTAGAATAAGCGCTTCACTAACAACCGCAGTGATACTGGCTAGCACCACATTAATAAGCGAACCCCAGCCAAAGTGCCAAGTCAGAGCTATCAATCCCGGGATAGTCGCCCATACTACCAGCTGCATTACTTTAGCCGTATTTTGAGCGCCGTGGGCATGGGGTGAAGTCACCTGTTTAAAAGCCATTAGTTGGAGTGCTCCGCTAGGCGAGTTTTCGCCTTTTCAAGTTTTTGCTGTGCGCCTGAGAGCGCTGCACTGAGTATATTAATTTTTTCATCAGTTTCTGAGTTGGCAGAAGCAGTATCCAACTTATCCTGAGCTTTTTGAACCCGCATCTCTGCACTGGAAACAGCGCGTTCAAGTTTTGCCAATTCTTGTTCGGGGCTGGTTTTCTTAGCCGCAGTTCGCGCCTGTGCGGCAGCAACTATATCAGCCATAGAATCAGTGCCTGACGAAGCTTTTGCTTGCTTAGCGGCTTCACGACGCGCTGCTCGCTTAGCTTCACGTTCTTTTTCAGCTAATTCAATTCGTTGCTGGCGGAATTCAAAACGTTCTCGCGCCTGAGTAGATTTAACCTTTTCTTCCTGTGCCTTTTTAATATCGCTCTTACTGCTTCTGTAATGCTGAACCAAAGGGATATTACTTGGGCACACATAGGAGCATGCACCGCATTCAATACAATCAAATAAATTATGCGATTGCAGGCGCTCATGATCCTTGGCCTGAGAGTACCAAAGAAGTTGTTGTGGTAGCAGAGAAGCAGGACATGCCTCTGCGCACATTCCGCAGCGAATACAGGGCTGTGCAGGCTCGTTGTGAGGTATTTCTTCGACGCTCGGCGCAAGTATACAGTTGGTGGTTTTAACAATTGGAATTAGCTTAGACGTTAAGCTAAAGCCCATCATAGGGCCGCCCATAATTACTCGACTACAACGTTGAGCATCAAAATTGTTATGGTTAAGCAAATGTTCGACAGGAGTACCAATTAAAACATCATAGTTGCGATTGATCTCGCAGGCTTCTCCGGTCATGGTTGTGACCCTAGATACAAGAGGCTCGCCGTCAACAACCGCTCGTTTGATAGCGTGGGTGGTTCCAATATTGACACACAGCATACCTATATCAGCGGGAATATTACCGCTGGGCAATTCTTTACCGGTAAGAATATAAATCAGTTGTTTTTCACCACCAGATGGGTATTTGGCAGGAAACGATACAACATTGATACCGGTATCCTTAGTGTGTGGTTCCAGTGCTTTAATCGCTTCAGGCTTATTATTCTCAATTCCAATCATAATATTATGGGGGTTACCCAAAATATGACTAAGTATACGAATGCCTTCAACGATTTCTTCGGCACGTTCTCTAATTAAAGAGTCATCAGCGGTAATATAGGGTTCACACTCTGTAGCATTGATAATTAAGGTATCAATTGGACGCTTAAAGCCGGGGTTTAATTTAACCGATGTCGGAAAGCCCGCACCACCCATACCTGCAATACCGGCTTCGGTGATAATAGAAAGCAATGCTTTAGGGCTAGTGTGTTCAAAATCACTAATACCTGATTTATCGATCCATTGATCTTTGCCATCACTGGTAATTTCCACGCAGAGTGCATTCATTCCAGAAGAGTGGGCTACTGGTCGTGCTTCAATAGCGGTGATAGTTCCCGATGTTGGAGCGTGGATGGCGGCAGAAATAGTGCCCGCTGGGTCAGCAATTTTTTGCCCCTTAAGTACTCTGTCGCCCACTGTTACACAGGCGATTGCCGGCGCACCAATATGTTGGCCTAAGGGAACTACTAACTTCTCAGGTATTGGCAAACTGCCAATGGGCTGAGTGAGTGATTGATCTTTATTTTCCGGAGGGTGCACGCCGCCCGGTGTAACCCAAGTCTGCCTCATGCCGCGCCCTCATGATTTGAATGACTCTGTGTTCTATCCGTTGCAATAAGGCCATTGGGTAAAGGCGGTGCTGACCACTGCCATTGCTTAATACCTGTTTCTACTGGAAGCATATCGATGCAGTCTACTGGACATGGCTCAACGCAAAGATCACAGCCGGTACACTCATCAACAATAACCGTATGCATTAATTTTGCCGCACCCAAAATGGCATCGACAGGGCAGGCTTGAATACATTTAGTGCAACCAATACATTCATCTTCGCGGATATAGGCAACTGATTTCACTTCAGCTTCTTCGCCATGCTCTTGATCCAATTCAGGGGCAGGGACATCTAGAAGGCTAGCAATCGCATTGATGGTTGACTGGCCGCCTGGAGGACACTTATTGATATCATCGCCATCGGCAATTGATTGCGCATAGGGTCGGCAGCCGGGAAAGCCACATTGCCCGCATTGGGTCTGGGGTAGAAGTTCATCAATTTGATCGATCACTGGATCGCCTTCGATCTTAAATTTTTCGGCAGCAAAGCCCAGCAGTGCGCCGAAAATAATTCCGAGCCCGGCCAAAGCCACAAGAGCGGCAATGATTGGTTGTTGAATAATAAAATCGAGCATCTAGACCAGCCCGCCAAATCCCATAAACGCCAATGACATCAGGCCGGCTGTAATCATAGCGATAGCAGCACCCTCAAAAGGTTGAGGAATATCTGCCGCCGCTAGCCTCTCACGCATTGCAGAAAATAGGATAAGCACTAGAGAAAATCCAGCGCCAGCGCCAAAGCCATAAAGTGATGCATGGGCAAAACTAAGTGGCTTAGCAGCGTTTTGCAAGGCAACACCAAGAACAGCGCAATTGGTCGTAATCAATGGCAAAAATACACCCAAAACTCTGTAGAGCAATGGACTGGTTTTTTCGATAAACATCTTAGTAAACTGCACAACAGCGGCAATCACCATAATAAAACTGATAGTGCGTAAATATTCTAGCTCTAATGGAATTAGAACGGCTCTATCAACCACATAGCTGACCATAGCGGTAA
>JAQWMF010000001.1 GCA_029246925.1 Porticoccaceae bacterium | reverse complement strand
TGATGTTGCTTCATACACGGTTGAGATTCCATCACAGGGTGCTAATACCTTTAGCTCGTTGATTATGTATGTTGTGACTCAGGATGTTGCGGTAACCATGACTGATGTAGTTGTATCAGCTGATTCTGATACTGCTGAGCCTGTAGCGCCTGCTGTTGTAACACTAGCCGTTGGTGATGCTATTGACTTTGAATCAGAGACTGCTATCGAGTCATTCGGTGGTACTGAAGGTTCATTGTTAGATGTTGATGGCAATACTGTTCTTAATGTTGTTAAGAATGTTGATGCTGCTGACTGGGCTGGTAATGTGATTGCTCGCGGTGGTTATATCTTCCCATTGACTGCAACTGATTCAGTTATGTCGGCTAAGGTTTACTCTGATGCTGCTGCTACAATTCGCATGAAGTTAGAGCTTGCGTCTGATGGCGGTCAATCTGCAGAAGTAGATTCAACGGTTGCACATGGTGGTGCTGGTTGGGAAGTTCTAGAGTTTGACTTCGCGGGTACTAACGCAATTGATGCTAACTTTGATGTGTTGGTATTGTTCCCGAACTTCGGTGTTGTTGGTGCTGGTGCTACTTACCAGTTTGATGATGTTACCTTTGGTGCGTCGGATACTTCAGGTCCAACTGATAACGATGGCGACGGTGTTCTAAATGCAGATGACGCATTCCCGAATGATCCAAATGAATCTGTAGATACTGATGAAGATGGTATTGGTAACAATGCAGATACTGATGATGATAATGATGGCGTTGAAGATAACCTTGACGGTGATCCTTTAGATCCAAACGTTGGTGAGCTACCTAAGCAGCAAATTACTGTTGAGGGTAATCCATCGGCTATGTTGGGTCAGTCTGTAAGCGTTAGCATTAACTACGACGTTTCAGATAATGATTCATCACTAACTGGATTAGGTCTGGGTGTTCACTATGATAGTTCTGTTCTAACTTTTGCTGAATTTGCAAATGTACTAGCAACAGATAACATCAGCTCAAGTGGTCCATTTAACGATGACGAAGATTTGGATAACGATCCTTCTACAGATAAGTACGTTAGTGCAAATTGGGCTTCATTGTTCGGTAGCTGGCCTGGTGAATTACCAGCGTCGTTATTGACTATCAACTTCAATACAGCTGAGGAAGTTGCAGGTGATACTACAACTATTGGGTTCTCATCTGTCAGTAATGCTTCTGGCTATGCGTTTGCTCCAACAAGCTATGACATGAGCATTCTAAGTGGTAGCTGGGACTTTGATAGAGATGGCAATGCTGATGCACTAACCGATGGTTTGATGTTACTTCGTTATACCTTTGGTTTGCGTGGTGCTTCATTGACGGATAGTGCTATTGCTTCGGGCTCATCGTTGACGCCAGCAGAGGTAGAGGCAAATGTTGCTGACTCTACTACTTCGTTTGCGGATATCGATGGAAGCGGTAATGTTGATGCATTGACCGATGGCTTGATGTTGTTGCGCTACCTGTTTGGTTTGAGAGGGGAGTCTTTGATTGATGCGGCTGTTGCCAATGGTGCATCTCGTCAATCAGCGGCAGAAATTGAGGCTTACATTGTTAGCCTTATGCCTTAATCAGCAAGCTGTTATGTAGATTCTCAAAGTTTAGAGAATTTACTAAAAACAAAAAAATGGCCGCATCTGCGGCCATTTTTTTTTGACGCATTAAAGTGATTGATAGCCCTTTGAAGGGTTTTGGAGATTAGAAATTTTTAGATTGGATGGAATTTAGCGGAAGGGTAATAATTAACAAACATTTGAGGTTTTGTATTGATATTTTCTTTTATAAATAATATATCTCTTCTTTTGTGTATTAAAAGTTTGAAGCTGTCCATTTAATCGCCTGACCGGCATATTTAATCCTTTATCTCGTTGACTTTGATCCCTTTAAACACTAGGATCAGAGAGTGTTCTGCTGGGTTTTTTCTAACTCTTTGGGTTTAGATAGTGGTTATAGAATAATCAAGAGTATCTATTAAAACCAGAGACTATAAAAACAACAAATACTTATAAAAATAACGTGGTGAAACGTGATCCATCATAGAAAATTGATCCAATTTGTTTTTTCCGCTTTGAGTGGCTTGGCTGCGCTTGGTGTCTTTGCTGATGAGTATTCTATAAGTGATTCGTTGTCGGTTGATCAGGCGCTGGTGTTGGCCTTAGAAACCCATCCTTTAATTCAAAGTGCTGAGGGTCAATTTAAAGCGGCTAAGAGCGATCTTAATGCTTCTCGATGGAGTCGCTTTCCTACGGTTGCTACTGGTACCCAAGAGTCATCAGATAAAATTAAAAAGGATTCGACAACGGTTAGTTTGCCGCTATGGGCGGGTGGGCGAATTAATGCCGACATTGATTTAGCAAAATCTCGAAGAAACGGAGCATTATCTGGTATTTCTGAGGCTCAACAAACAGTTATGTTGGACACTGTGGGCCAATTTTTTGACTATTTTAAGTCTGAAAAAAAGTTACTTATTTCAAGTGAGAATGTTGATGAGCATCAACGTTTATATGAAATTATTGAGAGAAGAGTAGCGGCAGCTACAAGTGCTGATGTGGACGCTATGTTGGCACTTGCAAGGTTGCAGTATGCGAAATCCGCAAAAATTCAATCCAGAAGTAAACGCAATATTGCAAAAGCATCGCTTGAATTGCTGGTTGATAGAGATGTCAGTTCAGTTCAGGTTTTTCGTCAGCCCGAACCGCTAACCATGGGTGTTGATGAGGCTGTATCTGTCGGTATTTCTGTTTCGCCAAAGATTGCTAGGATCGAATTTGAGGCGGCTGGGTTTGATGCGACTATTCAGTCAGCGCGTTCAGCGTTGTATCCTCAGGTTTCCTTAGGCTATGAGTATGGTAAGACTCATGGTGGGTCACTCAATGGTCAGGTGGATGAGGAAACATTCGTTTCTGTACAGTTTCAGCCGGGAGCTGGTTTGTCTGTTGCATCCTCGGTTAAGGCAGCCAAGCTAAGAAAGCAATCTGCATTAGATAGTCTTGAGGCAGAAAAACGTATATTGCGTCGTCAAATTAAATCAGCATGGAATGAATATGTATCGGTTTCAGTCCAGTTGAAGCCATCTAAAATGCTTGTTGAGGCGACTAGCTCTGTTATCGAGTCTTACTTGCGTCAGTATGCGGTAGGTAAAAAATCATGGCTGGATGTGTTAAATGCTCAGCGAGAAGCAACACAGGCAAAAAATACATTGGTTGATTTTGAGGTTCTTTATTTGACCTCTTTGTATCGATTAAAAATATTGTTGAATGAAATTAATCCAAATTTATTAGGTGTTTAAACATTGGAAGCAAAAATTGAAGGTTCAAGTATAGAATCGAATAGCCCTTATCAAGAAGAAAGTGTTAGGGAGGATCTGGCTGCGTTATTGTCGCGACTAGCCTCTCTTCAAGGTGTTGCTGTGCCTGCGCACAGGTTTGTCTATCAGCAGGAAGCAGAATCTGGCGTCACTCTTGAAGATATGCCGGTTGCGGATCAAGCTATAGCCATTTGGGGGGGTAGATTTCCTGAGGGGCCCATTGCAAAACTCAAAATTGAGAAGTTGGTAAAATCAGATTTTCCGACACTTTGGGTCTCGGCTGACGGGGAGGAGCTTAGGCTTCTTCGCGGCAAGCAAAATGGTGAGTATATTTCCGAATCATCTGATTGGTCGGTGCATACTTTATCTGAAGAAGATGTTGATCAGGGTCAAGTGATTCAGTTATTGGTTCATCAGGATCAAAGTATGCAGGCTGAGTTGGCATCATTTTCAGCTAAGGATTGGTTTGTTTATGCGGCTAGAAAACGTCGAGGTGTTTTCTTTGAGGCGATATTTGCAACCTTTGTTTTGAGTGTTTTTGGCTTGATTTCTGCGCTCTATACTATGCAGGTATATGATCGCGTTGTTCCCACGAAAGGTTTTAGCACGTTATGGGTGCTGACTATTGGTGTGATGATGGCTATCTTTTTTGAATTAGTCATGAAGTTGGTTAGATCACATCTGGTGGATAAGGCGAGTAAGGCAATTGACTTGGAGTTATCAGGGGTCTTTTTCTCAAAAGCTTTGTCCATTCGATCTGACTGCCGTCCGCAAACTGTAGGAACTTTCGCCTCACAGATCAGGCACTTTGAATCTGTTCGTAATTTCATGACATCGTCAACATTGTTTGTTTTGGCTGATGCGCCTTTTGCACTGCTATTCATTGTGGTTATCTATTTTATTGCGGGCCCTGTTGCCTTTGTTCCGCTTATGATGATTCCTGTTGGGTTGATTATTGGTCTTGCTATGAAAGGGCCTATTGAGCGCTATACGGCTGAGAGCATGGAGGAGTCGAATAAGAAAAATGGCTTATTAATTGAAGCGATTGATGGTGTTGAGTCAGTTAAGGCGGCTTCGGCGGAGTGGAAGCTTGAGGACCGTTGGCGCAAATTAACTCAAACTGTAACTGCAACGGATCTTAAGTCTAAGCTGCTTACAACCTTTTCAACAAGTTCCACTCAATCTATCCAGCAATTAAGCTATGTGGGTATTATTGCTACAGGTGCTTACTCAATTGTTAATGGTGATTTAACTATGGGTGGTCTGATCGCTTGCTCAATTATTTCAGGTCGTGCTTTAACGCCGCTTGCGCAGATGCCGAATATGATTGTGCAATGGAAGCATGCAAAAATTGCCTTGGATGTTCTTGACGGCATCATGGCAATGCCCAGTGAAAGAGAGCATCAACGACTTGTGGTTCCTGATTCATGTAAAGGCGAGATCAAGCTTAAGCAGGTGGCTTTTGCCTATGAAGAAAATGCACCGCAGGTTGCGATAGAAAAGTTATCATTTAAAGCTGGAGACCGGGTGGCGGTGCTTGGAGCCGTTGGCTCAGGTAAATCGACGTTGATCAAAATATTATCGGGTCTTTATCAGCCTCAACAGGGCGGCGTATTTCTTGATGATATGGATATGTCGCTAGTGGCCAGTGAGTTTGTTCGAGAGCAAATTGGTTATTTGCCGCAAGAAGTTCGTTTGTTTAACGGGACCCTAAGGGATAATTTGGTTTTAGGTCTTCCGGCATTGAGTGATAGTCAAATACTTAAAGCTGCAGCCCTTACAGGGTTGGATCAGGCGATTCAAAACCACCCTAATGGTCTTGAAATTAATATTTCCGAAGGTGGTAAAGGCCTATCAGGTGGACAGCGGCAGTTAGTTGGTTTGACTCGTTTGTTGCTAGCTCGACCTAAGGTTTTGTTGCTCGATGAGCCAACAGCTTCGATGGACACTCGACTTGAAGAATTTGTTATGCAGCATTTGTTCGAGCAGTTACCTGATGATTCGGTCATTGTTCTCGCAACCCACAAAGCGGGTGTTCTAAAACATGTTAATCGGATTGTGGTAATGGATTCTGGAAAAGTCACACTAGATGGTCCTAAACAAGAGGTGCTGGATTATCTGGCAGATCAAGCTAAGAAGAGGGCCGCAAAATGAGTCCATTATGGTTTTTTAGATCAGCGCAATCGTCGGATATGGAAAAGCGTCGACTCAGTGAAGAGCTTCGTGGTTCTCGCTGGGTGCTTTGGGCGACTTTTATAGCGCTTGTTTCATTTTTTACTTGGGCAAACTTTTCTGAAATTGATCAAATTACGCGGGCCCCTGGTTCGGTAATCCCTAGCTCAAATATACAATTAATTCAGTCAAAAGATGGTGGTGTTCTTGAGCAGTTGCCTGTAGGTGTTGGTGAAATTGTTGATCGCGGGCAAATCATTGCTCAATTTGAAACAACCAATGCCGAAGCAGATCATCAAGAGGCAAAGGCGCAGGTAGCAGCACTGTCAGCTGCAATGTCAAGGTTGACCGCTGAATTGTTTGGAGCTGCCCCCGAGTTTTCTCCGCTGGCAAAAGAATTTCCGCACTTTGTTAGAAGTCAAAAGTTACTGTTTGATCGACGTCAGTCTGCTAAAAGTGAAGAGATTGCTAATCTTAATTCTATCTTGGCACTGGTTCGTGAAGAAATTCAAATGAATGAGCCGCTTATTGCTAGAGGTGATGTGAGTAAAACAGAAATCCTTAGATTGCAGCGGGAAGAGGCTGAGCTTGTTGCTCAGCGAGGCAAGATAACTAATGATTATTTTCAGAGCACTCAGGCAGAGTATAACGAAACAGAGGAAGAGTTTGAGAGAGTTTCCCAGCTTTTGATTCAGCGTAAAAAGCAATTAGAAGGTACTACATTAACTGCGCCAGTTAAGGGTATTGTAAAAAGCATTCGATTGACAACCGTTGGTGGCGTCATTCGCCCGGGAGAAGATGTTTTAGAAATTGTGCCTCTCGAAGATGATTTGTTGATTGAGGCCAAAGTTGCGCCGCAAGACATTGGATTCCTTAAAGTAGGGCTCGACGTGTCTGTTAAGATTGAAGCCTACGATTACACTATCTACGGTGATTTAGACGGCGTATTATCATATATTAGTGCAGATACATTAGAAGAAAATACGCAAAGAGGAGACGTTCCTTTTTATCGCGTACATATTAGGACTCAAGGACGAAAATTTAGCGGAAGGCCAGATGCAGATTTGCAAATACTGCCTGGTATGACCGCCACTGTGGAAGTTAAAACTGGAAAAAACACAGTGCTTAGTTACTTAATCAAGCCGATTGTTAAAACTCTTCGTGAGTCAATGGGCGAAAGATAAATAATCAAATTTACGTTTAATGGTGAGTTCAATGAAAACTACTACGCAAGATTCTAACCATAATCAAGAAAATAGTACTCCTGAAGTGGATGCTAAGAACCAGCAGGCAGAGAATACTCAGTCAGTTGAGCTTGATAGTAGCGCAAACCTAAAGGCTGATAATCCGGTTGCGGGCGATCAATTGGCTCTGCCACTTGCCGTGACTGATACCATTGCCCTGGCTTCAGGTGAGAGTGATGAGGCTAAAAAGCGTAAACAAGAGAAAGAAGAGGCTGAGCAGAAGGCTAAATCTGATAAGCAAGAAATTGCAGAGGCTGTTGAAAGCGAAGCTGATACTGATGGTCAGTCTGAGGTTCAAGATGAAGCCTTAACTGATGAATCTGCCGAGGAATCGTTGATATCTGATGCGCTAGATGGCCAAGCTGGCTCAGAAGGCGGGTCTGGTCTTTCAATGACTACCATATTTTTAAGCGCGGCCGGTATTTTTGGTGCTGCGTCTTATTACAAAAATAGTAACAAAGATTTGCCGCCTACATTTACCTCTGGTGGCAATGCAGATAATGTGGCAGAAAATTCTGGCGCAGGTCAGGTTGTTTATACCGCCGTTGCAGTTAATGATTTAGAAGAAGATGCTTTCGTAACCTATAGTCTATCTGCTGATAGTGATTCAGCCCTTGTTATTAACTCAGATACTGGTGAAGTGACCTTAGGCGATGACCCAGATCATGAAGTTCAAGATCAGTATGTTTTTACTGTTATTGCTGCTGATGAGGCTGGCAATCAATCAGAACGGTCTGTCACCTTAGTTATCACCGATCTTGATGATGCGGCGCCAACAATAACATCCACTGATACCGCTGTGGTTGATGAAAATAGTGGTGCGGGACAGGTTGTTTATACCGCCACCGCAGATGACTCTGCGGATATTAGTGAGGGTTATAGCTTTAGCTTAGCGGCAGGTAGTGACGCTGCGTTGGCAATTAATTCAGATACAGGTGAGGTGACTCTTTCAGATGACCCTGATCATGAAGTGCAAAGCCAATACAGCTTTGCGGTGGTTGCCACTGATGCGGCGGGTAATGCCAGTGCGGCTCAGTCGGTCACACTTGAGATTAATGATTTAGATGAGATTCCGCCTACGGTTACTTCAAGTAATTTAGCCGCAACTATTGATGAAAACAGTGGTGCGGGACAGGTTATTTATACCGCTACAGCGGATGATTCTGCTGATATTAGTGATGGCTTCACCTTTAGTTTGGCGGTGGGTAGTGATGCTGGTTTAACCATTGATGCAAACACGGGTGAAGTGACTCTAACAGCTGATCCAGATTATGAAGCACAGAGCCAATATAGTTTTGCAGTGATGGCGACTGATGCTGCGGGTAATGCCAGTGCATCTCAATCGGTAACGCTTGATATTAATAATTTAGATGATACGCCGCCAACTATTACTTCGAGTGTCTCGGTAGACATGATTACGGAGAATTCGAGTGCTGGACAGCTTATTTATGTTGCTACAGCCGATGATAGTGCTGATGTAAGTAGCGGTCCTGTTGTATTTAGCCTCTCGGCTGATAGTGATTCTGCGCTAAGTATTGATGCAAATACGGGTGAAGTAACCCTTTTGACTGACCCGGATCATGAAAATCAAACTCAATATAGCTTTACGGTGATTGCTGCCGATGGGGCTAATAATTCGTCTGAGCAAGCTTTGACGCTAAATGTCGAAGATATTGATGATATAGCGCCACTCTTTTTATCGTCCTCAAATGTCAATGTAGATGAAAATGCTGGCGCGGGGCAAGTTGTGTATACAGCTGTTGTCGATGATTCTTTAGATGTTAGTGATGGAGTAACTTTTAGCTTGCTACCTGGTCATAATGAAGCTCTGAGTATAAATCCAGTGACTGGCGAAGTGCTGTTAAGTGAAGCGCCCGATTACGAGAATAAGACTGAGTATAGCTTTACAGTATTAGCAGAAAATAATCCAAATTTAGGTTCTGTATTACAGGTGATCTTAACTGTAAATAATGTGGATGATACGGCGCCATCAATTACTTCTGATGTTGTTGCTAATATTGATGAAAACAATAATGCTGGGCAGGTTATTTATACTGCTACAGCGGATGATTCTGCTGATATTGAGAGCGGTTCAATTGTCTATAGTTTGGCTGAAGGTAGTGATGCTGGTTTAAGTATTGATGCTAATTCAGGTGAAGTAATTCTTGCTGATAATTTAGATCATGAAGTGCAAGGTCAATATAACTTTGCAGTGATTGCCACTGATGCGGTGGGTAATGACAGTGCATCTCAGTCGGTAACAGTTGATATTAATGATTTAGATGATACGCCGCCAACGATTACCTCTGGTGATACAGCGGCTGCCATTGATGAAAATAGTGGCGCGGGGCAGGTTATTTATACCGCTACAGCGGATGATTCTGCTGATATTAGCGATGGCTTCACCTTTAGCCTAGCAGAAGGCAGTGATACTGAGTTAAGTATTGATGCGGCTACAGGTCAGGTGACTCTTGCAGTTGATCCAGATCAGGAGGTTCAAGGTCAGTATAGTTTTGCTGTTATTGCTACAGATGCAGCGGGGAATGTCAGTGCCGCTCAGTCGGTCACACTTGATATTAATGATTTAGATGATTCGGCGCCAATTATTACCTCTGATGATAGTGCAGTGGCTATTGATGAAAATAGTGGTGCAGGACAGGTTATATATACCGCCACGGCAGATGATTCTGCTGATTTAAGTGATAGCATGGCTTTTAGTCTTGATGCAGGTAGTGATGCTGGCTTAACCATTGATGCAGTGACAGGTGAAGTCACTTTAACTACTGATCCGAATCATGAGTTGCAGAGTGAATATAGCTTTGCGGTAATTGCTACTGATGCAGCAGGTAATCCTAGTACAGCTCAATCTGTTACTCTAGGCATCAATGATCTAGATGAAACTGCACCCACTTTCAATTCATTAAATACTGCGTCCATATTCGAGAGTAGGGTTGGAAACAATATTGTGTATAGAGCGGTTGTAACTGATGATCAGGATATCAGTGCTGGCGTTAGTTTTCAGCTATCTGAAGATAGCGATGATGGCTTATCCATAAACTCGGCTGGTGAGGTTGTATTGACACCTGTTCCCGATTTTGAGTCTAAGTCTAGCTATGTATTTACGGTTATAGCGGATGATGGCGTCAATCAATCTCAGCAAGCAGTGAATTTATCGGTTATCGATCAGGATCTTGATGCGCCAATTTTTATTTCCTTGAATGCCGTAACGGTTGATGAAAATATTGGTGTCAGTCAGGTTATTTATTCTGCTTTATCTCAGGATGAGTCTATTGTTACCTTTAGTTTGCTCGAAGGTCATGATGCGGGCTTAGTCATTGATGCTAATTCTGGTGAAGTGACCCTAGATGCCGATCCCGATCATGAAGTGAAAACTGAATATAGTTTTACTGTGGTTGCTACGGATACCTCAAATAATGTCAGCGAACAGATGGTAACAGTCACAATCAATGATTTGGATGATGCTGCTCCCACCATTACTTCTGACGCATCAGTATCTGCTATTGATGAAAATAGTGGCGCAGGACAGGTTATTTACACGGCTACGGCTAATGATGACGGTGATGATATCAGCGGCGCTGTTGCCTTTAGTTTGGCAGAGGGTAGTGATGCTGGACTATCGATTAATACAGTGACGGGGGTTGTCACTCTAGCAGGCAATCCAGATTATGAAGCCCAAAACCAATACAACTTTACGGTGGTGGCTACTGATGAGGCGGGCAATCAGAGCGCAGGCCAGTCAATTAGCCTTGATATCAATAATTTAGATGATACGGCACCAATAATTACTTCTGATGTTACAGTTGCTAGCATTGATGAAAACACCCCTGCTGATCAGGTTATCTACACAGCTACAGCAGAAGATTTAGGCGATGGTACAGATGGTTCAATTAGCTTTAGCCTAGCTGAAAGTAGCGATGCTGGCTTGAGTATTGACGAAATCACAGGTGCGGTCACGCTGGCTGTTGCGCCAAATTATGAGAGCAAAGCTCAGTATAACTTTACTGTCCTAGCAACAGATTCTGCTGGCAATCAAGATCAGCAAGAGCTTACCCTCAATCTTAAT